>CAZKTX010000162.1:0-5118 GCA_964555805.1 uncultured Rikenellaceae bacterium | reverse complement strand
CTACCCGACCTTGCAATCAACATAGGCATTGCCGGTAGTTTTAACAGTGATATTCAGTTGGGAGACGTTGTAATGCCAGTTTCGGATTGCTTCGCTGATTCCGGTGTGGAGGAGCGCTCAGGATTCCTTTCGCTGTCCGAAGCCGGTCTTCAGGACCCGGATGAAATACCTTTCAGTTCAGGCAAAATAATAGCTGAAAACAGGTTTGTTTCTGCAGCATCTGAAATCCTCAGGCCGGTCAGTTCAATTACAGTGAACACTGCAACCGGATCGCTTAAGACAATTGCCAGACTGAGGGGAAAGTATCATCCTGATATTGAAACCATGGAGGGTGCAGCATTCTTCTATGTCTGCAGCAGGGAAAAGATTCCGTTCATGGCATTGAGAGCTGTCTCAAATATGGTAGAACCCCGCGATAGAGAGAAATGGAATATAGAACTGGCCCTGGCGAATCTTTCCGTGAAACTTAATGAAGTATTATTGTTATTTAAATAACAGAATGAAACTTACACTAGGATTTTCCCCTTGCCCGAATGACACATTCATTTTCGACGCACTTGTTAACGGTAAAATAGATACTGAAGGACTTGAATTTGATTATTTTCTGGCCGATGTGGAGGACCTTAACAGACGGGCTAACACTTCACAGACCGACATTACGAAAATAAGCTGCCATGCTTATGCATATGCTTCCTGGAATTATCTTATTCTTGATTCGGGAAGCGCCCTCGGTTATGGCAGCGGCCCACTCCTTGTAGGCAGTGAGCAAATACGGGATGAAGAATTAAGCAAGGCAGTCATTGCCATTCCAGGCAGATATACAACAGCCAATCTGCTGTTCAGCATCGCATGGCCCGACGCACGAAACAAAAGGGAATACCTGTTTTCGGATATAGTGAATGTCATTTTGGAAGGGAAAGCTGATGCCGGACTGATAATCCACGAAACAAGATTCACCTATCCGGAAAAAGGACTTGTAAAGATCGCTGATATGGGAGAATTCTGGGAAAAACTCACAGGTTTGCCGGTGCCGCTGGGTTTCATTGTTGTCAACCGGAGGATTCCTTCAGACATAGCATTGAAATTTAACAGGATACTACGGAAAAGTATTGAGTATGCAAGGGAACATTCATCCGGACAGCAGGAATTTGTAACCTCCAATGCCCGGGAAATTGAAGGATCGGTAATAAGTCGCCATATTGACCTTTATGTCAATGATTTCACATTGACACTGGGGCAGGTCGGGAAAAATGCCGTATCAGAACTCTACAGGATCGCTGCAGAGAAATGTGTGATTCCGGAGATGCCGGAGTCCATTTTTCTGGTTTGATTTGAGGCGAAATCAACCCCAAAATGAGTATTTTTGATGAATAGATATACAAGGATCTGAATTAACAAATAAAAAAGCAAAACCATGGCATTTGAATTACCCTTACTCCCTTATCCGGCTGATGCGCTTGTTCCTTTTATAAGTGCCGAAACCATCGAATTCCATTATGGAAAGCATCATCAGGCTTACGTAAACAATCTTAACGGTCTGGTTCCCGGAACAGAATTCGCCGATGCTGATCTGGAAACGATTATACGGACTGCAAATGGTCCCATTTTCAACAATGGCGCCCAGGTATGGAATCACACTTTTTATTTTGAATCGTTTTCAAAAACGGGTCTGAGGACACCCGTCGGCCCTCTTGCAGATGCAATAAAAGAGTCGTTTGGTTCCTTTGAGGGATTCAGGGATCAGTTTGCCAAATCTGCTGCCGGACTTTTTGGCTCAGGTTGGGCCTGGCTTGTAAGCGAGGAGGAAGGAAAACTCCGCATAGTCCAGGAATCAAATGCAGGAAATCCTCTCAGGAATGGACTAAAGCCACTCCTTACATGCGATGTGTGGGAACATGCCTATTACATTGATTACAGGAACAGACGTCCGGATTATGTGAAATCATTCTGGGAAATTCTTGACTGGAAAATAATTTCCAATCGCTACAGATAGCCGGTATGAAGAAATATTGTTTACTTTTTGCTGTCCTGTTTCTCTTATCTTCGGGAATCCGGGCTCAGCAGGGCAGGATTATTGACCGGATTATCGAAATCGGAACTACCGATAACCGCACTATGAATCATCTTGACGTGATTTCGAACAGGTTCGGAGGAAGACTCGTCGGTTCGGATGCCTATGAAAATGCTGCCTTATGGTGTGCTTCCCAATTCCGCTCCTGGGGGATGGATGTAATAATGGACGAGGCAGGATCGGTTCCGGTGGGCTTTAACAGGGGACCCTGGTTTGGAAGAATGTTGTCTGATAATGGTATGATTCTTCATTTCGCCACACCTTCCTATACTTCGGGCACCAAAGGTGTTCAGCGAGGTCATGTACTCATGGAACCAAAAAACAAGGACGAGTTTGAACGGATGAAGGGTGCTCTTAAGGGAGCATGGGTCCTCATCGGAGGAACAAATGACGGATGGCCCATCGATTTTTCTGAAAAGGCCGACTCTGTCCGTAAAAAGATTATTGCCTGGAATGACTCTGTGGGCGCTATAAACCGCGAAATATCAAGGGAAAACTATTTAAACAGGGATAAACCTCCCAGAGAGACTATTCCCCTGAAAAGCGAACCGGCTCTATTCTACAGGGAAATGCGGGAAGCCGGAATACTCGGGGTTATTCAGTCTTCTGAGGTCCCTATCAGGGCCCTTTACGACAGGAAGAATCTTGCAGGTATGACTTTTGAAAATCTGCCTACTGTATGCGATATCAAGCTTGATGAAAACCAGTACACTGTAATCGAGAAGATGGTGAAGGAACGCAGGTATTTCCTGCTTGAATTCGACATCAGGAATCATTTCAAACCGGGTCCGGTAGTATACCACAATGTAATCGGGGTGATAAAGGGAACCCGCTACCCCGACGAGTATGTTATGATGGGCGGGCATCTTGATGCTTTTGATGTTGCCACCGGAGGGGTCGATGACGGATCGGGAATTACTCCGGCCATGGAAGCTGCCCGGCTGATAATGACCGCCGGCGGTAAACCAAAGCGCACAATACTTGTCTGCCTGTGGGCAGCTGAGGAATTCGGACTGCTAGGCTCAAAGCACTGGGTTGAAGCCAATAAGGAAAAGCTTCCCCGGATATCAAATTATTTCAATCGCGATGGAGGACCAACTGTGGCAAACGGACTTACGGTTCCCGAAGCAATGTATGATGACTTTGAAAAAGTGTGCAAACCTCTTAACTCAATAAATCCCGATTTGCCATTCAGTCTTAAAAAGAATACAAATCCTCCCAGACCCAGGCCAACGACTGCAGGAGGTTCCGATCATGCGCATTTCGCCCTGAACGGAGTGCCTACACTGGCTTTTGAGGCCCCGGATGCAAAGGGATTTAATTTCAATTACCAGGAAATATGGCACACGGAGAACGATTTGTATACAAAGAGTATACCTGAATACCAGGAGCATACTGCCGTCGTTACGGCCGTTGTAGTTTACGGACTGGCTGAACTCGATCACCTTTTATCACGTAAGGGAATGTACCAGGATGAAGAAAAGAAATAAATGAATGCGTAACTTTGTTACGAAATGAAAAACAAATGGCTCATCATATTGTCATTTCTTTTCCCACTTACTCCTGTTCTGTGCCAGGTTGGCGAAACCACAGGCGGTGCATTGGTTTTAAGCGGCATCGTTAAGGATGATTCAACCTGGCTGCCTCTGCCTGAAGTCCAGATCTTCCTTAACAGATCCTTTACAGCAGTGACTGGCGGGGAGGGCACTTTCTCCCTCAGGGTGAACAGGAAAGACACTGTGGAGTTCCGGCTTCTCGGTTATCAGAATTTGTCATTTCAGGTAAACGACAGTTTATCGGGTCGTGAATTCATGGTTGGAATTTATATGAAGACGGATACGTTTGAAATTGAAGAAGTAGTTATAATCCCCAGGCTGCAGAATCTGAAATACGATATTTATAAACCGCCTCCAACAACAACCGAAATGCAAAATGCCAGGTATAACGTGGCCGTTTCTGCTTATCAGGGAAGAATGGGGATTGGAAAACTTGGAGACCCTGAATCCAATTACGCAATGATCCATCAGAGAAATCTGAGGAATGCATCTGAAAAAGGTACAATTCCATCCGATGCGATGGTTGGACTTAGTCCGTTTATGCTTGTCGGAGTGGCATATCTTCTTATTAACGGACTTCCCCCGAAACCGGAACCAATGAAATCAAACCTGACCCGCGAAGAGCTTGATCAGATTCACAGGAATTATCTTGAGAAATTGAGAAAAGAATAATCCGGCTGTTATCCTTTTACAAAGATAGCCTTGATAATATGACTGGCCATTTTGGGATTTTCCTTCAGCCTTCTTGTTGAATAGCCAAACCACTTCTTCCCGAAAGGCACATATACCCTCATCCTGTGTCCTTCATTCACAATGCTCTCGCGCAGCTTCGGAGTAACCCCGTAAAGCATCTGGAATTCGTACATATCCTTCGGAACATTATATTTTTGAAGGAGTTTGTAAGCTCCTTCAATCAGTGGTTTGTCATGAGTGGCTATACCTACATATATACCGTTAGCCAGCATGTATTCAAGATCCTCGAGGTAATGCAGGTTGACTTCCTCATATTTCTTATAGGCAATTTCAGCAGGTTCAATGTATATGCCTTTGCAGAGCCTGAAATTAAGGGGCGCTTCCTTTGTGTGAAGATCCATTAATCCTTTAACGTCATTCAGGGTTCTTTTCAGATACGCCTGGACAACAAGACCGACACTCCGGGGAAATTCCTGTTTAAGCCGCCTGTATAATTCGATCTCCATATCGGTACATGGAGAGTCCTCCATGTCGATACGGATAAAACCGTTGTATGAGGCAGCTAAGGTAACAACCTCCCTGATATGACTGTAGCATACTTCCTTGTCAATCAGGAGCCCGAAGGATGTGGGTTTAAGGGAGAAATTGCCGTCAATACCCGATTTAACTGTGACTTCAATAAGGTTGAGGTACTCTTTTTTGTTCTCCTCGGCCTCCTCAAGCGATGTGATGAATTCTCCCAGAACGTCAAGAGTGACATCAGTACTGTTTTTCCTGAACTCCTTCGATACCCTGATG
>CAZKTX010000161.1:0-5171 GCA_964555805.1 uncultured Rikenellaceae bacterium | reverse complement strand
CGAAGCTTGATAAAGCCAAAAGAGATTACGAAATTCTGAAATCAAGTATTACTCACGAAGAGAGCAATGATACTATGGATACTTCCCCCACTTTCAAGGTGCTGGAGGAAGGTGCCACTACACTCAGCAAGGAGGAGGCCGGAAGGCTTGCCCAGCGTCAGCTGAAATTCATACAGCATCTGCAGGCAGCGCTTGTCAGGATCGAGAACAAGACCTACGGGATTTGCCGTGAAACAGGAACTCTAATCTCAAAGGAGAGACTGAGGGCTGTGCCTCACGCCACGTTGTGCATGGAAGCAAAGATGAAGCAGAAGTAAAAACGGTATGCGGTACGAGGTACGCGGTATGCGGAAGAAATAAGGAATATTACTATAAAATTGAGAGCCGTTCTGAAACAGGGCGGCTTTTTTATTGGTACACTTCTGCATCACCCGCACTTACCCCACTATAGGAGCTAATCTTGATACACGTCTTAGTTTATAGTTGGATAACTTCATTTCCATTTTGCGTTCCACCCCTCAACACCCCCTAGACTACTCTTTGTACAAATCCTTTAATCATGTCGGGGGACTTCATCTCCATTTTGCGTTCCACCCCCCAACCCCCCTAAAGGGGGGCTAAAGTCGCTGTATTATAACTATTTAATCATTGACTTCGATAATAATAATAGCCTCACATTTGATTTCGATTTGAAAACTTAAAACTTTAAGTCTGTGGATAATCTCCTTATTTCTATATTTCACATTATTAGTCCTTTAGCCCCCCTTTAGGGGGGTTGGGGGGTAGACCAAACCGGCAGGAAAGTCGCTCAGTGATAGCCACAAAAGGGTTGGGGGTTAAACAAAAGGAGAACCATACAATGATTCTAACTTGTAAAAAGAAGTGTACAAAGAGTAGCTTTAGGGGGTAGGGGGTAAAAACAGGCGAATGGGGTCCCAAAAGTCTTATGCGCCCCGTTTTCTATACCTTTATAACCGACACCTTCACTTTGACCTCATCAATATCAACTTCTCTGACGTTACCATCTGCGAAGTCGCTTACAACAGCCACCTTCGTGGCCAGTGTCTGTGAGCCTATATAACCTGCATGCCTGTTTACTGCTTCGCGGATAAGATCGTGATCTTCTATCAGGACCGTGATCTTGTCGGTTACATCAAAGCCGCTCTCCTTGCGGATGTTCTGTATGCGGTTAACAAATTCACGGGCAATTCCTTCATTGCGAAGATCATCGGTGACTGTCACATCGAGGGCCACGGTGAGCCTGCCTTCGTTCGCAACCTGCCAGCCCGGAATGTCCTCAGAGATGATCTCAACATCGTCTTTTGTCAGGACTATCTCCCTGCCTTCAATAACAAGTTTGTGACTGCCTGTCGATTCAAGCGCAGCAATATCCTGCCTTGTCATTGAAGCAACAGCCTTGCCCAATTCCTTCATCATCTTACCATACCGCGGACCGAGTGTCCTGAAATCGGGTTTCACCTTTTTAACAAGGATGGAGGAAGTATCATCGATATATTCGACATCCTTCACGTTGACCTCGGTGAGGATAAGATCCCTCACCGCCTCGAACTTCTCCCTGAATCCCTTTTCAGTCACCGGGACCATAATCCTTGCAAGCGGCTGACGGACCTTTATGCTGACTTTGCGCCTCAGTCCGAGGATCATTGAGGAGACATTCTGTGCGATTGCCATTCTTTCCTCAAGGTCGCTGTTTATAAGAGTTTCATTATAGCCCGGGAAAGACGCCAGGTGAACTGAATCCTCTCCTGCATTTCCTGTAGTCATGTTCAGATCGCGGAACAGCTGGTCCATGCAGAACGGAGCTATAGGTGCGGCAAGTCTGCTTACAGTTTCGAGACACGTGTAAAGAGTCTGGTAAGCGGCGATCTTGTCGTTGTCATATTCACCTCCCCAGAAACGTTTCCTGTTAAGGCGCACGTACCAGTTGCTGAGGTTCTCGGTTACGAAATCCTGAATTGCGCGTCCGGCACGTGTGAGATCATAATTTTCATAGCAAGTCCCGACCTCCCTTACGAGAGAGTTCAGGAGTGATATTATCCAGCGGTCGATCTCAGGACGTGTGTCAACCGGTATCTCCTTCTCAGCATTCCTGAAATTGTCGATGTTTGCATAGAGTGCGAAGAAAGAATAAGTATTATAAAGTGTCCCGAAGAATTTCCTTTTGACCTCGTCGATTCCCGAAGCATCGAATTTCAGGTTATCCCATGGCTGGGCGTTTGTTAAAAGGTACCAGCGAAGAGGATCGGAACCGTATTCGTCGATAATACCGAAAGGATCGGCGGCATTACCGAGACGTTTCGACATCTTGTTTCCGTTCTTGTCGAGCACAAGTCCGTTCGATATTATGTTTTTGAATGAAACGGAATCTGAAATCATAGTTGCGATTGCATGAAGGGTGAAGAACCACCCTCTTGTCTGGTCGACTCCCTCGGCAATAAAATCGGCCGGGAACATCTCGCTGAAGTTCTCCTTGTTCTCGAAGGGGTAATGAGCCTGGGCATAGGGCATGGCTCCCGAATCGAACCACACATCAATCAGGTCGGGCTCACGGAACATCTTATTCCCTGACGGACTGACAAGAATTATGTCGTCGACGAAAGGCCTGTGAAGATCGAATTTCAGGTAGTTTTCCGCTGAATTGTCGCCCTCGTTGAAATCCTGCAGAGGGTTCTTCTTCATGAAACCGGCGGCTATAGACCTGTCGATTTCAGCCTTTAGTTCTGCGGCAGAGCCGATGCATTTTTCTTCTTTTCTGTCCTCTGTTATCCAGATAGGCAAGGGTGTTCCCCAGAACCTTGATCTGGAGAGGTTCCAGTCGACAAGGTTCTCGAGCCATTTCCCGAAGCGGCCGGAGCCTGTCGATTGCGGGTTCCAGTTAATTGTATTGTTGAGTTCAATAAGACGGTCGCGGAACTGAGTGGTCCTGATGAACCATGCATTAAGCGGATAGTAGAGAACAGGCTTGTCGGTTCTCCAGCAGTGCGGGTAGCTGTGAAGCTGTTTTTCGATCCTGAACACTTTTCCCTGCTGTTTCAGGTTTACTGCGATATCAACATCGAGAGTGTCGGCATTCGGCGGGATTGTTTCGTCATATTCATTTTTCACAGGTCTGCCCTCAAAACCCGTGTAGGAGGAAGTGTTGACCCTCTCCCTCACGAACTGAATATCGAGATCCATTATCGGAACCAGATAGCCTTTCCTGTCGACCATCGGTCCCATTGTACCGTCTTTCCTCTTGAGGAGCATGCCGGGGATGCCGTTCTCCTTTCCGGCACGGTAGTCGTCGGCACCGAAAGTAGGAGCGATATGAACGATTCCTGTGCCGTCCTCGGTAGTGACGAAATCGCCGGTTATCACCCTGAAGGCGCCCGGGTCGGGTTTCACCCAGTCGATAAGCTGTTCATAGCTGATACCCTCGAGGACGCTTCCCGGAAATTCATCAAGAACCTTAAAGGGAATCTTTTTGTCGCCCTGTTTGTACTCCGAAAAACCGAGAGCGCTGTTCTCGGCCGGGAACATCGAATTCAGAAGGTCTTTTGCAATGATTACAGTTATCGGAGCGCCTGAATAAGGATTGAAGCTGCGCACCCTGATATATTTGATATCCTTTCCCACTGCCAGCGCCATGTTTGACGGAAGGGTCCAGGGGGTTGTGGTCCATGCCATCATGTGGACATCGGTTGTGTCGGTATTTCTGAAAAGGAATTCCGATTTGTCATTTCTTATCAGTTTGAACTGGGCGATGCATGTAGTGTCCCGCACATCCCTGTAGCAACCCGGAAGGTTAAGCTCGTGGGAGCTAAGTCCTGTTCCGGCGGCCGGCGAGTATGGCTGGATAGTATATCCCTGGTAAAGGACGCCCTTTGAATAGAGCTGTTTGAGCAGCCACCAGAGAGTTTCGATATACCTGTTATCATAAGTGATGTAGGGGTCGTCCATATTGGCCCAGTAGCCCATTTTGCGGGTGAGTTCAACCCACATACCGGTGTATTTCATCACATCGATCTTGCAGGCTTTGTTGAATTCCTCAATTGAGATCTTAGTGCCGATATCTTCCTTTGTGATCCCAAGTTTCTTTTCCACGCCCAGTTCGACAGGAAGACCATGGGTATCCCATCCTGCCTTGCGTTTGACTTCATAACCGCACTGTGCCTTGTATCTGCAGATTGCATCCTTTATAGTGCGTGAAAGGACATGATGTATACCGGGCATGCCGTTAGCGGAAGGAGGACCCTCGTAAAACACGAATTCTCCTTTGCCATCCACCTGACGCACACTCCTGCGGAATGTATCATTGTCATCCCAAACCTTCAGAATATCCCTGTTTACCTTAGAGAGATCCAAACCCTTGTATTCCGGAAACCTTTTCCCCATCGGATCAATAAGTTATTGTTCAAAAATCGTTTTGAAAAAATCGCACAAAGATAGGAAAAAGGCGGAAAGGTTGCAAGACGGGAAGGCAGAAAGGCGGAAAAGAAGGGGACGAAGGGACTGAGAGACGGAGGGACTGAGAGACATTTGATGTAACTTCTTTTAACTCCGTGTTAATCTTTATCTTTACTCCGTGCGACTCCGTGGTTAACTCTTTCTTCATGGTTAAAAAGAAATTCGCTTTCTTTGTATAAAGTAGTCTGAAATGATGATGAAAGCAGCATGTATAATATTTCTCATTTTTAGCTGCCTTCCACTCGGGGGACAGGTAGCCGATACTTCCAAATACATCTCTCTTGATCCTTATTATTTTCATCTGCAATACCTTAAGGAAGATTCCGCCATTCTGATAGATGTAAGGAGCGCTGTCGAATACAGGGGAAAGATAATAAGGGATGCAATCAATATACAATCATCAGGCGAGATGAAGAATCTTACGGACACAATCACAAAGGATCGTCCGATATTCCTGTACTGCACAACAGGCTACAGGAGCAGCCGTGTGGCGGAGGATCTGTATAGTCAGGGATTCCGCAAGCTGTACAACCTCAAAGGAGGCATCGTGGCCTGGAAGAAGGAAAAGATGCCGGTGGCGAAGGGAAGAAGGGGAGAAGGCGTGAGGCGACAAAGGGACTGAGAGACGGAGAGACTAAGAGACGTTAAAATGTAACTCAGTGTTACTCTTTTTTTACTCTGTGCGACTCCGTGGTTAAATAAAA
>CAZKTX010000160.1:2405-5201 GCA_964555805.1 uncultured Rikenellaceae bacterium | reverse complement strand
TCGTATCTGCTTGAAAATATTGCCAGTCGTATTCTCGACGCACTGTATGCCGAACTGAGCGGCATAAAAAAAGCCACTATCAAGGTGTCAAAGATGAATCCCCCCATGGGTGGAAAAATAGGATCAGTAAGCGTTGTGATGGAACGGTGAAAAAGAACAGTGAAAAGCTTTGCATGTCAGATAAATGATTATTTTTGCCCGATAATTGAATAGTTGTTCATATATTCAATGGAAAAAAGCAAAACAGATTCAGCTCCTGTCTCATATATTGAAAGAGCAAAGGTCGAAGGGGTGAGGGGAAAGATGAAAACGGACAGGTTTTTTCACGACCTGGCTGAGACCTTCAGGGCAATGAGCGATCCCACAAGGACGAAGATAATTTATGCCCTGTGTCTCGAGAATGAATTGTGCGTCCACGATATTGCGGGGATAATTGAAACCACGAATTCTGCTATTTCACATCAGTTGAGGATTTTAAGGAATATGAAGCTTGTGAAATACAACAAGGTCGGGAGAGTGGCTTATTATTCTCTTGATGATATCCATATAAACAATCTTTTTGCAGAAGGATTGAGGCATGTGGAGGAGAAATGAAATTTGATCAAATAACTGTTAATATGTTAACACAGATGCATCAGGGACAAGGAAGCGAAGAAAAGGCCGGCGGAGTAAGTCTTTCGGGCCTTGAGGATGGTCAGACAGGTGTCATTGTTTCAGTAATGGGAGGGAAGATGCTTACAAAGAGGCTGGCTGACCTGGGGATAACCACCGGGAAAGAGGTTAAGGTGATAAGGAAGACTCTTTTCTCCGGACCCGTTCAGGTTGAGGTGGCCGGATCCAAACTTGTTATCGGCTGGGGCCTTGCATCTAAAATCATGGTTGAGGTCAGATGAATGGAGAGAAAAAAATCAACATAGTCCTGGCAGGACAGGGCAATTCCGGGAAATCAACTGTATTTAACTTTCTTACGGGGCTCCATCAGCACATCGGAAACTGGGCCGGAAAAACTATAGAAAAGCGAGAAGGAACACTTTTCTACAGGGATCATACAGTTGATGTTCTGGATCTGCCGGGAATTTATTCTCTTACAACAGTTTCGGATGAAGAACTGATTTCAAGGGAATACATAATCAAGCAAAATCCCGACTGGGTAATCAATGTTGTTGATTCCACAAATCTCGAGAGAAGTCTGATATTCACCCTTCAGCTCCTTGAACTGGAGCGCCCTGTGATAATCGCACTTAACATGACCGACCTTGCAAAGAGAAAAGGCATAACGGTTGACGCAAAGAAACTTCAGAATATCCTGAATGTTCCGGTTGTTCCGACTGTTGCTTCACGGGGATCGGGCCTGACAAAGATAATCGACCGGGCGATTGACATGAAACCGATGAAATCAGCCAGGACAATACTCAATTATGGCAAGGAGATAGAGCGGGGAATTGACAAGTTATCTGTAATTCTTAAAGGTGTTGAGCTTCCATACCCGCTGCGGTGGGTTGCAATAAAGCTTCTTGAGAAGGATGGCGATATAACGGCGATTGTATCTGAGAAGAAGCCGGAAGCGGTTGAAAGCGCTGCAAAGATAACTGAGGAACTGGAAGAAATTCACGGGCACGATTCCCCTCTTGTAATTGCGGATGAGAGAAGTCTTCTGGCCTCCCGTATTACACGCGATGCGGTTAAGATAGCCAGGGACAGGAAGCTGTCGGTCAATGAACGCCTTGATTCCCTTACAACACATAAGGTGACAGGTTACCTGTTGATGGTACTTATCGTCGGCGGTATGTTCCTGACTGTATTCAGCTTCGGGAACTGGTTCTCCGGGTGGCTCGAAACTGTCTTTGCCGGATGGCACGAACTGTGGAACGCTGCCCTTGGCACCTCCTTCTGGGCAGCCCTGGGCTGGTCGGCTGTAGAAAGCGTCCTCGCGCTTGTCCAGATAGCATTCCCATATATACTTCCATTTTATGTCCTTCTTTATCTTCTCGAAGACTGGGGTTACATTGCAAGGATCTCATTCCTGATGGATAAATTGATGCATAAGATGGGTATTCACGGGAAAGCCTGCATGTCATTCATAATCGGACTTGGCTGCAATGTTCCGGGATGCCTGTCGTGCAGGATAATGGAATCGAAACGCGAAAGATTCATCACGGCAGTTCTTGTCACCCTTGTTCCCTGCTCGGCAGTATCGGTTATAGTTTTCGGACTTGTGGGTAAATATGTGGGATTATTATGGGCCCTGGGGTTATATGTTTTTGCAACAATACTCATTTTTATCGTCGGGAAAATCTCCTCAAAGCTTATGATAGGAGAACCGATTGAGCTTATAATGCCAATGCCCGATTACAAGACTCCTCAGGTCAGGACAATTCTTTTGCAGACATGGGAGGCACTTAAGGAGTTCATCTATATTGCAGCCCCTATTGTAATTATCTCGGGAATTGTGATCCAGGCCATAAACCTGGCGGGATGGATGCCGGCAATCGCATCGGTGATGAGTCCGGTCACAGTCAGCTGGCTGGGACTTCCTGCAGTAACGGGCATTCTGCTTATATTTGGCATCCTCCGTAAAGAGCTTATACTTGTAATGCTTGCAGCATACCTGGGAACAACAAACTTTTCCGATGTCCTTACTTCAACCCAGATGATCACCCTTGCAGTTGTAAGCATGTTTTATGTGCCCTGCGTGGCAACCATTTCGGTGCTGTGGAAGGAATACGGCTGGAAAAAGGCGTTTATGATTGCTTTCACCGAGACGCTTTTTGCAATTGTGCTGGCGGGGCTCGTGAA
>CAZKTX010000160.1:0-2305 GCA_964555805.1 uncultured Rikenellaceae bacterium | reverse complement strand
TGTCGTTTGTCTTGTGCCTTGCGTCTTGCGTCTTCTTCCTTATAAAAGAAAAACCATCAATTATGCTTGTTATGATCAATAGTTCATTATCTTTGTAGTGAACTATAGCTCATAACTCATGTCGCCAAGGCCAGTCAGACTCCGGAAAATCAGTAACCCTCCCATTGTGTCGGGATTCAAGCCCTATGGCGAAAAGCTGAAACAGGATAAGCGACCGGGCATTTTTCTGCATCTTGAAGAGTATGAGGCGATCCGGCTGTGTGACCATGAGATGTTGGGTCATCAGCAGGCTGCTGAAATGATGGAAGTATCGAGGCCGACGCTTACAAGAATTCACAGTTCAGCCATGAAAAAAATTGCCGATGCCATTGTAAACGGCCGGCAGCTTATAATTGAAGGAGGTAAGATTTTCTTCGACAGCGAATGGTACTTATGCGGCCGTTGCGGCTGTTACTTCAATAATCCTGAAAAGCTTAACACTGTAACGGAATGCCCGCTGTGCCATAGTACTGAATTTTCAAATGTGGCGGATTTTGATAGATCAAATGACTAACAAAAACAGATAATTATGAAAGTTGCAATAACGAGCACGGGAAATACTCTCGACAGTACACTGGACCAGCGCTTCGGGCGATGTACCTGTTTCGTGATATATAATACTGAAACAAAGGGTATTGAGTTTATCCCCAACCCGAACAGGGATGCTCAGGAGGGAGCTGGCCCGGCTTCTGTTCAGATTGTTGCATCAAAAGGCGTGGAGAAAGTTATATCCGGAGAATTCGGGTTCAAGATAAAATCTCTTTTTGACAGTCTTAAGATACAAATGATAGTTCTGAAGGAACAAGAGAAAAAGATCAGTGAAATAATTGATATGTTGAATAATTAAAAAACCAGGAATTATGCCACGAATGGATGGTACAGGACCTGAAGGAAAAGGTTCAGGAACAGGAAGAGGAAAAGGCCGTTGCGGAAGCAAGAGCGGCAGGCAGGAGACAACGGAGCCCGGTACAGGCTCAGGTAAGGGAAGGAAAGCAGGCTCAGGACGCGGTCAGGGTCAGGGCAAGGGCCAGGGAATGGGTTCGCGCGGCAAACAGCAATAAATAGTAAAAAGATTAAAACAACAAAATTCATGAAGAAAAAAATAGCCATCCCTTTGGAAGACGGAATATTATGTTCCCACTTTGGCCATTGCCAGCAATTTGCAATTATTGATGCTGAAACCATAACCATTACCGGCGAAACCCTTATTACACCGCCTCCTCATGAACCAGGACTTCTTCCGGGCTGGCTTGCTGAAAAGGGAGTTACTGATGTCATTGCCGGAGGTATGGGACAGAGGGCAATTGATTTATTCAATCAGCAAAACATAAATGTATTTGTAGGGGCTCCGATCAAACCTCCAAAGGATCTGGCAAACGATCTGCTGAACGATACTCTTTCAGCCGGACCAAACTACTGCGATCATTAGAAACCAGGGAGTTGAAATGATCTCTGATTACCGCTGCTTTTATTGTTTTACAAGGGCCTTTGAGCGATTGATTTCACGCGATGGCATTTCCGCTGAGGCAAAAGACAGTTTCACCAAGGATATGGTGAAACTGTATGCTGAGAACTGGGGAACTCATAATTCACCCCTGTTTGCCAGGGAACTGCACAGCCTTCTGAGAAATTACACCGGGAATAGTGACCCCTACAAACAGGAGAAAAAACTTTACAATGATCTTGCCCTTGGCTTGCTTCCCGATATGAAACGAATTCTGAGGCGAAGCCGTGATCCTTTCAATACCGCCCTTCGTTTGTCGATAGCCGGGAATATAATCGATTTTGCAGTAAACGACACATTCAATCTGCATGCAACTCTCGACCGGGTTCTTAAGTCGTGTTTCAAAATCGATCATTCGGAATTGTTGAAAAAGGCTCTGGGCTGCGCCCGGTCGGTGCTTTATCTCGGGGATAATGCCGGTGAGATAGTATTTGACAAGCTTTTTATTGAGACTATTGCTCATCCCAATCTAGTCTATGTTGTAAGAGGGGCTCCTGTTATAAATGATGCAACCCTCGAAGATGCTGAGTATGTAGGAATGATCGGGGTCGCCAGGGTTATATCAAACGGTTTTGATGCACCCTCGACAGTTGTAAATGAGTCGAGCGATGAGTTCAGGAAACTTTTCACAAAAGCTGATCTTATAATTTCGAAGGGTCAGGGTAATTTGGAGGGGTTGGTCCACTCTAAGGATAAAAGAATGTTCTTCCTGCTAACGGTGAAATGCAATGTTATGGCTGAATTCCTGAAAGTTGAAAAGGA
>CAZKTX010000159.1:0-5216 GCA_964555805.1 uncultured Rikenellaceae bacterium | reverse complement strand
ATTTGTCTGGCCTATTGCGGCCCTGTTCTGATCCCTTATCTGATGGGTGAAAACAAAAGCATAAATACAAACTTTGTTTATGTTTCACTTTTCCTGTCAGGCCGGCTGATTGCATACATGTTTATCGGACTCATTGCAGGTATAGCCGGCAACCTGTTTCTTCAAAATTCAGGATTTAATACGGTGCTTATAGGCCTGTCGTACATAATATTGTCGGTTTTGCTTATTTTCTATGGGTTTTATCAGTTCAGGGAAGTTTGCCTGGGGAAAAAGCAAACAAGTATTTCCTTGAAATACTTCAGGCGGATGCCTTATCTCATCCCCGTTACAGGCGGGATATTGACAGGTCTGAATATTTGCCCGCCGCTGATGCTTGCAATTACACAAGCGGCATCAACCCGGCAGATTGCAGACAGTATCGTGTTTTTTGCCATGTTTTTTATTGGCACATCGTTATTTTTTGTTCCGCTTCCATTCATTGGACTTTTTAAAAAGCAGGCCTTCCTTCGGGTAATAGGAAAATTTGCTGCAATTATTGCAGGACTGATATATTTCTACAAAGGTGTAATTTTGTTAATAAATTGATTTGCAATGGAACGCTTATCCCTTTATTCAAGTACGGGTAATATTGTTAAAACCCTGTTGCTGATGATTCCAATTGTATTATTGGTTTTTATTTTCGTAACTGGCGGCAAACCTGATTTTTCGAGCCCTGCAAAGCTGGTGTCCTTCCTGATCCCCTTCTTGTTTTTTAACGGGTTGTTTTTCATGATTTTATATACAGGGAAAACAAATCGTTACAGGTTGATAGGTTTTGTTTCGCTTGCCTTGTTTTTTGCCTTGACGTTTATTGTCAACCTTATCTCATTGCGTGGGTCAATGACCTTTTCGAACGATACCCTTTTAGCATGCGAAATTCCATTTTGCCATATCGTTTCGACAATGATCATAATTCCGGCTGCAATTACAAAAACAATTATTTTCCCGGGCAGCATCCTGGGAGGGTTTGCCTCAATTGCATCAATGCTTGTAATTGTAATTGGAATAAGCATTTCGATAGGGCGGGGATTCTGCAGCTGGGGTTGCTTTTATGGCGGTTGGGACGATGGGTTTTCAAGCATAGGGAAAAAACCGATTATAAAGAAAGTGAATCCATCCTTTAAATGGATGTCATTTGCTGTTCTGCTGATTGTTGCGCTGGCTTCGGCTGCTACTTTATCACCGGCATACTGCGATTGGCTCTGCCCATTTAAAACTGTTACTGAATATGAAAAAGTGACTTCAGTGGAGATATTCTTCAAAACGGTTGTATTTGTTTCACTTTTTGCCGGATTGGTTGTTATTCTGCCATTCATGACAAAAAAGCGGATACAATGCTCAACCTTCTGTCCCATGGGCGCCCTGTTGTCGTTTACAAATAAGATTAACATTTTTGGGTTGGGTATCGATAAGGATAAATGCACCAACTGTAAGTCATGTGCAAGGATCTGCCCAACCTTGTCGATTGATGAAAAAGACATTGAGAAGGGAAGGCCTTCGTTTACATGCACTAAATGCGGAAAATGTATCGATGCCTGTAAGAGAAACGCAATTCATTATCATGTTAAAGGAACTTCAGTAAATAAAAATCAGACTCTGAACAGGATGTTGTTTTTGTATCCATCGTTTACCCTGCTTGTGATTTTTACAGGTGGGAGTATGCAGCAGGGAATTACGCTGCTCATCAAGCTATTTACAACGGGAAGCCTAATCTAAACTGATGAATAAAATGAAACGGTTATTATCTGTTCCAGCCTATATCTGGGCAATTATTTGCATGTTAATAATCCCGGTTACATTTATGGGAAATGATTACTTCGCAGGGAAAATGGCCACTTTGCCGTTTATGAAGATCAATCCGGTATATACGGGTGGCGATAGTGCCCGATGCTTCATGCAGGACAGCATGACGATCACGATTAACAAACCGGTTTTCGAATCACTGATCGGAAAACCACGGAAAGGGTTTGTACAGGTGAAGTATTCGGGCATCCTGCCTGATCTGATTCATAGCAACATCGACTACAACAATGACGGCCAACCTGATTTTTACGTAGATATAAATACTTCAACAGGTGAAACGAACCTTGAAGCCTTATCCTTATATGTATCCGGGCTGGAGGTTTCTTCAAAAGTTAATGATTATTGGATAGTAAGAGTCAAATTATTGAATGAGGTAAAATGATTTTTTTAACCTATTTTCACAGTACTAAAACCCGACAAAAATTTGTACAATGAGACATTTAACAAACATTATTTTCTTTTTCTTGATTGCAGCCGGATTATGTTTTACAGGCTGTTCCCGGAAAACAAGCGGGGATCAAAAGCCTGTTGTTAAAACCACATCGGGCAAAGTATCCGGAAGTATTGACGATAGTATATTCACCTTCAAGGGGATACCCTATGCAAAGGCAGAGAGATTCATGCCTCCGCAGGAGCCTGATCGATGGGAAGGCATTCTCGAATGTACTGACTTCGGGCCGGTAGCCAGGCAAATAGTGCCCTGGTATCCCGATTCAATTCAAAATGAAAATGAACTCTTCAGCGTGAATGTCTGGACACAGGGGATTTCGGATGGCAAAAAGCGGCCGGTTATGCTCTGGCTGCATGGAGGAGGATTTCACGTTGGCGCCAGTAACGATCCTATGACATATGGAAAAGCTCTGGCAAAAAAAGGGGATGTTGTGTTTGTATCTGTAAACCACCGGTTGAATATCCTCGGATTTCTTGATTTATCGGCATGTGGTGAAAAATATGCTCAATCGGCAAATGTTGGCATGCTCGACATTGTGAAAGCCCTGGAGTGGATAAAAACAAATATAGAAAATTTTGGAGGCAACCCTTCCGATGTGACAATTCTGGGCGAATCGGGTGGTGGAGGAAAAGTTGGAACGCTCATGTGCATGCCAGCGGCCTCAGGTTTGTTTCAAAAGGCAATCATTCAGAGTGGAACACTGCTGAATGTAATGACTAAAGAAAAATCACAGGCTCTGGGTTTAGCTGTACTTGGAAATCTGGGACTTACACCAGGTGATGTAGGAAAACTGGATACGATTCCTTACATGGATCTTGTGAAAGCAGGAAATGACGCAATAGCAAAAATTTCCGGTCCAAGGTTACCCGGATCGCCAACAATGTTTGGTTTTGCGCCTTCCGCCGACGGTGTTGTTCTGCTCCAGCAACCCTTCAGCCCCGGTTTTGCAGAAATTTCAAATGACATACCTCTGATGATCGGCAGCACGCTCAATGAACTGATGAACACAGCTTATGCCGAAAAGGACCTGACAATTGAACAGGCAAAAGAACGGCTGGCAAAAGTATATGGCAAC
This sequence comes from uncultured Rikenellaceae bacterium, assembly GCA_964555805.1. Lineage (GTDB taxonomy): Bacteria > Bacteroidota > Bacteroidia > Bacteroidales > VadinHA17 > LD21. The sequence goes on along the minus strand of CAZKTX010000159.1, from coordinate 1,848 downwards.
AAAACTGATCAATACATTGAGTTATTCGCAAAGGCATATCCTGATTATACACCTCAGGATCTTCTTTCAATTGATAATGCTTTCAGACCTTTTACAATAAGGACTGCAGATGCAAGAGCTGTTCAGGGAAATGCACAGATATATGTTTATCTTTTAGCATGGAAAAGTCCTGTTGACAGTGCATCCAAGGGTTCATTTCATGGTTTGGACATTCCGCTTGCATTCAATAATGTTGACCTGAGACAAGACTGGACAGGCAATTCAGAAGAAGCATGGAAACTGGCAGACAAAATGAGCTCCGCATGGCTGAATTTTGTAAAAACAGGTAATCCTAATACAGGAGGAGTGCTTCCTGAGTGGGAACCTTATACTGCGGAAAACGGTGCTACAATGTATTTTGACAATGAATGCAGAATTGTAAATAACCACGACAGGGAACTGATGCATTTAATTAACCCCACTGATTAGTTTAATTGAAAATATTTCAATCTATATTTTTTTGCAGGCCGGACCAGGCTGGATTACATTAATAAACAACTACTTTTTCTCAAAATGAAGCGACTAACATTTTTGACAGTAATTGGGCTGCTGTCGGCGGCAATCAATTATGCTTCGGGGCAGGAATTGAAACTCAATGATCTTGAGTATTTCGAGACGCAGGGCGTCAATGTCCTGGTGTACAGCAACCTCTTTACCGGAGGTTTTAACGATGAGAAGACCGCCGGCATAGAATTGATCCACCATGGCGTCAGAACATCTCAGGGAGGCGCAGTGAGACTTTCAAACACACCGGAACAGTGGGATCTGGTTCCTGCAATACCAACCCGGAAGGTAAACCGTGAGTCACAATCCATCGAGTCAGTTTTAAGGTATGCAGATTACGATTTTGATTCACGGGTGATTGTGACCGCCAAAGGCAAAGGTGTTGAGATCTCAGTTTACCTTGATAAGCCCCTTCCAAAAATACTTGAAGGAAGCGCCGGATTTAATCTTGAGTTTCTGCCGTCACAATACTGGGGAAAGACATATCTGATGGATGGGCGTTACAATCGCTTCCCACGCTATGTGGCAGGTAACACAGTTACGAGGCCCAACAGTGAAAAGCCTAAGCAATTCAAGGGCTATGTAACTTCAGATGACAGGGGAACGGGCAAGTTTATCGATCCGCTTCCTCTCGAAACCGGCCGTACAATTCTTCTTGCACCCGAAGATCCCGAACGGATGGTGAAAATCATCGGGCAGGATGCCGATCTGATGCTTTTCGACGGTCGTGTACTGGCACAAAACGGCTGGTTTGTTGTTCGAAGCCTGCTCCCGGCAGGGAAAACAGGCAAGGTACTATCCTGGACTGTTGAACCAAATGCAATCAAAGGATGGATAAGGGAGCCGAATATCGGTTTTTCCCAGGTGGGCTACCTCCCCTCTCAACCAAAAGTGTCTGTAATTGAACTTGACAAAAAAGACAAACCCCTGGCAAAAGCATCAATATATAAAATAGGCGAAGACGGAAATGCTTCAGAGGTATTCAGCGGTAATGTCGTGCCCTGGGGCGATTACTTCAAGTACCACTATGTGAAGTTCGATTTTTCTACGGTTAAGACGCCGGGTATCTACTTTATTCAATATGGCAGCGTTAAAACAAATAACTTCTTAATAGAAAATAACGTTTACGAAAAGATAACCGAAGCCACAAGCGATATATGGATCCCGATACACATGGATCATATGTTCGTAAACGAGGCATACAGGGTCTGGCACGGCGAGCCATTTAAGGAGGGTTATCTCCAGGCTCCGGCACCCACCGATCATTTCGACATGCACAGGCAGGGACCAACAACCGATACAAAG
>CAZKTX010000158.1:0-5233 GCA_964555805.1 uncultured Rikenellaceae bacterium | reverse complement strand
TCTATAAAGGAAGGAAGCTCGAATTGGGATATCGTCTGGATCTTTTAGTCGAAGACAAGGTAGTGATTGAGGTAAAATCCGTTGAATGTCTTAATCCTGTACATACAGCACAATTGATGACCTATTTGAAGTTGTCAGGGTGCAAAATAGGGTTATTGATAAATTTCAATGTTGCATTTCTGAAAGAAGGAATCAAACGTATTATTATTTAAAACAATCCGTGCATTCCCCGTGTTCTCCGTGAAACCCGTGGTAAGATAAAATATATCAGATCAGATTTTCCCTGTTTTTAGTTGTTCGTTTTTTTGGGAGGGGAAAGTTATGGCAATATATCTACTGTGACCATCCCGTTGGTCTCCTGTCCCAGCGGTGTTTTTCAAGCTGCTTCATCAGTTCAGGCTCCAGCAGACCGGCATCGCTTGCAGCTATGTTTGCCCTTGCATGAGATGGCTTCCTCATTCCGGGGATAATAGTGCTTACTGTCGGTTCGCCAAGAATAAACCGGAGAGCCATTTCCGACATTGTCATACCTTCAGGGATCAGGGGCCTGAGGGCTTCAGCCCTGTCAACACTTGCATCGAGGTTTTCCGGGACGAAATATGTATTCCGCCAGTCGCCTTCAGGCCATTTTGACTCTTTTGTAAGTGTTCCGGTAAGAGTTCCTTCATCGAGGGGAACGCGGGCAATAACTGCCACATTCATCTCACGGCAGGCAGGGAACAGTTCATCCTTAGGATTCTGATCGAAGATGTTGTAAATAACCTGTACTGAATCGATCAGTCCGCTTCTTACGGCTTTTACTCCATTCCAGGGTTCCCAGCGGTTAACGCTGATGCCAATTGCATTGAACAAGCCCTGTTCCTTCAGTTCGATCATCTTTTTTATCCCGCGGTCATCCCCTAGCCAGTCGTCCTCCCAGGTGTGGAACTGCATCAGATCGAATGAATCAAGCCCTGCATTTTTCAGGCTTCTGTTTACATATTCCTCAATGTGGTCGGGAGGGAAACAGTCGTCGAGCGTGTATTCCCTTCTGGCCGGCCATTTGAAATTCTTTGGCGGCATCTTTGTCGCCGTGTAAATCTTTTTGCCAGGGTTTGCCCTTACAAGTTTTCCGAGGAGTCCTTCACTCTTTCCGGCGCCATAGCCCCAGGCAGTGTCGAAGAAAGTGCAGCCAAGATCGGCAGCAAGCTGAAGCGATTGCAGGGATTCCTCATCATCTGAACCGGTCCAGCCCGCCATGCCCCACATGCCGTAACCTATCTCGCTTACTTTCCAGTTTGTTCGTCCGAATGTTCTGTATTTCATTGTGTTGAAGTTTTATTAGATTATTTATTATTCCGCACCCCTCGTGAAGCTTTACTGAGATCAACAGCAGCACTTCCTTTTTGTTTAGTCAGTTCAACTTCGGTTGATGCCCCGTTCACTGTTACCCTGTATTTTCCGTAGAAGGCAGGCACAGTCAGAGTCCCGTCTGCTCCTGCAGTTCCCGATTCGTTTGTCCACCACTCCTTAAAGACAAGATTACGGTATGCCCCGGCGGCAGGCGTGGGCGACCAGTCGCGTTTGTAAAGCGATGAAACGGGAATCCAGTTGTTGCCTTCCCAGAATCCCCACATCAGTATGCCTTCAACTGCAGGGTGAGCAAAACAGATCGTGTAAAAATCAGCCAGTTCCCTTGCCTTTTGTTCTTCTTCTTCCGGGGTCATTGTCATTACCTTCCCGGTATAATACTTTGACATTTGTCCGGGCATGTTGAATTCGGTTACTAGTATCGGGAGGTTAAATATTGAAAGTGAGTCGAGCGCCATCTGAAGCTGCCGGCGGTCGAATGTGTCTGAATGAGAGTGCCCCTGAACGCCAATGCCTTCAATCGGGATTCCCTGCCTGAGAAGTGATCTGATATGAGCCATGTAGTCGGCCAGCCGTTTTCCGGTCAGAATCTCATAATCGTTAACGAAGAGCTGTGCATCGGGATCACCCTCGTGAGCCCACTGAGCCATTAGTTTTGTTATTTCCGGCCCAAGCCGGTCTTCATAATAATTACCGTGTATCATCTCATTGTTAAGATCGTAGCCGGCAAACCTTCCCTTGTATTTTGAAGTGATTGTAATTGCCCTGTCTTTTATCCTCCGCATCAATTCCTCATCGCTAAGCTCCTTGATCCAGGGCTGAACGAATTTTGGAATGCCCCAGAAGAGATTATGCCCCCTGAGCGGTATGTTGTTTTCATCGGTCCATTTCAGTATCCCATCGACAGTGGCATAGTTCACCTGATCCTTTTTTTGTTCCATGCTGTACCACTTTACAGCGTTTTCGGTTACAGCTGAATTGAAGTTCTGAAGGAATTTTTCCTTGTACTGCCGGAGATCTTCTTCCTTCATCCAGCCATCAGCAAGTCCGTTGCTTATTGCGCATCCGAACCAGAATTCATGACTGAGCTGTTCCACAGTCACCTTTGCTCCGGGTTTGGCTTTTACAGAGATAACGCCTTTCCTGTTTTCATCAATAGATTCTTCAAGGCGTTTTTGTTCCACATAGGAGGCCACATTTCGAACGTTGTTGATCCATATGCCGTTTGACGGATCAGCTGCATATTTACAGAGGGTTTCGATTGTTTGCAGGAGTGACGTCTGGCGTCCTTCATCATTCATCTCATGACCGGCCAGGATCAGCCATTGACCGTTTGCTTTCGCAGTTTCGATTAATGTCAGTATCTGCCCGAATGATTTACCGTCGAGCTCCGATGCGTTCATCTGGGCGAGGTCGCAGAACCATGGATCGTTGGGGGCTTCATTCATCCATCCCCTTCCGCTTTTAAACATCGACGCAATGAGCGGTACATAACTTTGCACGCCGGCTCCCCTGCCAACATAAGTCTGTCCGCACGGATACCCGAATGTTACCGGTTTAACGCCCAGCAATTCGTAAATAAACCTGTTTGCAGAATCGAGTTCGGTTTTCATTTTCTTAAGGGAATACTCTTCAAGTGCCTTCTCCCTTGACCAATCAAAGTTTCCCGAACATGGATGGTAAACCGAATGGTTGCCGATATCGTGGCCGTTTGTAACAGCCTGTTTCCAACCATTGATCCGTTCCAGCATGTTTCCGGGAGAGATGTAGAATGTGGCTTTTACTCCGTATTTGTCAAGCAGGGGTATGCCGGTATCGATCTGTGAAAGCCGCGCATCGTCGAATGTAAGGCTCAGGGCCATCTGTTTGCCTTCGGGCCAGGGAAACTTCTGATTCAGGCTGGATGAATTATCAGAGCCGTAGGTTTGGCTGAAACAGCTCAGAGCAATAAAATAAAGAGCTGTTATAAGAACAAAAGTCAGCTTGGATTTCTGTATTCTATTCATTTTGGAAGGGAATTATATCATATAAAAATAGATGATTTTTTTTTAACACGGAGGCACGCAGAGCGACACGGATCAAAATACGGAGTATTATGTCCTGAATTCTTCGTTATAACCCATTACAACACTGTAGTTATAATGATTTAATTTTTGTATTTTTATAATGTAACACTAACCACCGGGTCAGTATTATTATTTTTCATGGAGGAAAAGATTCTTTACAGGATTCATGTTATGGGATATGTTCAGGGAGTGGGATTCCGCTACAGGACATTGAGGGAAGCTGTAAGCCGCGGTATCAAGGGTTTCGTAAAGAATATGTCCGACGGAAGCGTTTATATCGAAGCTGAAGGTACACGGAAGGAGCTGAAGCATTTTGTCGAATGGTGCAAAAAAGGCCCGGGCCATGTTGAATCAGTGACTATTGATCAGTATCCTCCGGCATATTACGGAGATTTCCATGTCGAGTATTAAAGTTACGCCAAAATTATAAATATGAAAGCAGGAAAACTTACCCGCCGGCAGGCAATTACAATAACATCGACCGGCATTGCCGGAGCAATGCTCGGATCCCCTTTCAGGTTGTTCGGGATCGCGAAAAACAGCCAGTTAAAAAAGCTTGCCATAAAAGGAGGCGAAAAAATCCATCCGGGGCCATGGCCCCAGTGGCCCTACTGGGATCAAACGGCTGAACCGGGGCTTCTTGAAATGTTCCGCTCAGGCCGGTGGTGGAGGGGTAACGGGGAATATGTTACCGAGTTTGAAAAGAAATATGCCTCGCTGATGGGTGCAAAACGATGTCTGGCAACGGCAAGCGGTACAACGGCACTTCTGACTGCCCTTAACGTCGTGGGAGTTGATGCGGGTGATGAGGTCCTGGTTTCTCCATATACATTCATTGCCACATATAATGTAATCTTTGCAAGCAAGGCACTGCCCGTTTTCGTCGACACTGACCCGGAGACATTCCTGATCGATCCGAAAAAAATTGAGGCAAGGATAACCGACCGGACAACTGCAATTGTCCCGGTGCATATTTACGGTTTGCCAGTCGATATGGACGGAGTGAACAAAGTTGCAAAGGATCATAATCTAATGGTTATTGAGGACGCGTGCCAGGCGTGGCTTGCTGAATACAGGGGCAAAAGGGTTGGATCGCTCGGGGATCTCGGATGCTTCAGCTTCCAGAATTCAAAGCACCTTGCATCGGGCGAAGGTGGTGCAATTCTTGGCAACGATGAAGATCTGATGGACAGGTGCCATGCTTACCATAACTGCGGCAGACCTTATGGCAATATGGAAAGACTTCCCGGAAATCCTCATAACGGACTTAATTACAGGATGCAGCAGTCTCAGGCACTTATACTGATGTCGCAAATGAAGAGGATTGAAAAGGATAATGACATCCGTTTGTCGAATGCTCTTTATCTCGACAAGAAGCTGAAAGAGATCCCGGGGATAATACCATCCAGGCCCGCTGAAGGAGCGACAAGGGCTGTCTATCACATGTATCCGTTCAGGTATGTCAGGGAGGAGTTCAACAATATTCCCAAAGAAACATTCCTGAGAGCCCTGAACGCAGAGGGCATTCCTTGCAACAGCGGCTATGGAAAACAGAATACGGATGGTCTGATAGAGGAACAGCTGGGTTCCCGTGGTTTCAAAAGGCTCTTTCCGGAATCGAGGCTAAGGCAGTGGAGGGAAGAAAATCAGCTTCCAGGAAATGACAAGCTGTGCGATCAGGCTTTAACCTTCTATCAAAGCGTTTTACTGGGAACCAAATCCGATATGGATGATATAGCCAATGCCATAACAAAGATCTATGAGAACAGGAATACACTAATTTGATATATTTGCCTGGATTTTACTTCCTGATGAAA
>CAZKTX010000157.1:1556-5328 GCA_964555805.1 uncultured Rikenellaceae bacterium | reverse complement strand
AAAAGCTTTATTGCATCACCTGTAGCTTCTGACGGCAGGATTTATATTGTTGATGAAGAAGGGACTGTTTATATAATCAAGGATGGCAGTTCTTTTAACCTCCTTGCAGAGATACCCCTGAACGATATCTGCATGACCGCTCCTGCAATAACAGACGGGATGATTTATTTCAGAACCCAACACAATCTTATCGCGGTGGGCAAAAAATAGAAGTTCATTCCCTTCTTATCCTGCTGATAAGCACGTCTGTTTTAACTGACCTTACTGAAAAGAGAAGGGCGGTTATTCCCATTGCAAGAATCAGCAGGATCATAATTATTATAGTTAGCCAGGGTAGTTCCGCATCATTTACAAGCGATGGTCTTGTCGCAACAAGGGCTGATACAACGCCGGTCACAATTCCTGCTATAAGAATTATTAAGTGCTCACTGAAAATCATTTTTCTGATGCTTTTCAGAGAAAAACCTTCTGCAAGCATCAGTCCAAAATCTCTTCTTCGGTTGTTGAAATTTCGCACAAGAATAAGTCCGATCCCTGCAACTCCCAGTATCATTCCGATCCCTCCAAGTATTGTAAACACCGACAGATATGTATTTGTAACCACAAAAAACGAAGCAAGCCTGTCAGCAGCAGGTTCGAAATGAACACCATACTCTGCCAGCCGGTCGCCAAGAATGCTTATATAATCATCCGTCATCTCACTGTTTCCATCTGCAAGAAAAATCTGGCTTCCCGCAACAGAGGGAAAAAACCTGTTGAAGTTTTCGATTCCGATAAGCACAAATCCTTGAAATACTGAAGATTTTAGCCCTGCTGACAGAACAACATTCAGTACCTGTCCGCTTTCTGTCCTGATTTTCAGTGTATCGCCTGCCTTGACCATTAGTCCGTATTGCATCACAGTCTGGTCAGCTATACCATAGATAGTTCCATCAACGGGAGGTTTTCTTAGCGTTTCCCACGGGTTCAGTTGCTCCATACCCTTCATAGTTACTGCAAATGAGAAGGACCCTTTAGTGATGAATTCAGATGGATCGATACCGAGAAGGGGAGGAGAAGCAATATGATTAAGATTCAGGCAGCTTGCATCATTACCGGCAGTTTTTCGGCCTTGTAATATTGATAGTTCCTGCATTTCGGGATCGTCGAGTCCGAATTCCTTCCTTCCGGCATCACTTGTCAGCGTACCCTTAAGAGGAACCGACGACTCGCCCCAAAGAAGATATCCACCCGTACCACCTGAAGGCTTCAGCATATTGTCGCTGATACTCATTTTGTTGGCTCCCGTTATAATAACTGCAAAAAGTCCTGCTGCCAGAAAAAGGACAGTAGCAATGGCCTGAGAAGGATGAAATGAATAGTATGCATCCGAAACATGCACGGTTTTCCTGAGAATCTTGTCTCCGGTTTTTCCGGATCTTAAATAATACTGACGGAGTAGAAAGATAAAGGAAGCGAAAACAAGAACTCCTCCTGTATACGAAAGCAATGTAGCATGATCAGTCAGAATAAATGACAGTACTATAGTAACTATTGTAACAGAAGCAGTAACTAAAAGAGCAATCATGTTTAGTCTGGATGAAGGTCTCACGGTTTTTCCGGTTTCAGCCTCCCTTAGATGCTTAAGGAACCTTGAGGACTTGATTTTCAGTATAATAAGAATAATTGCCATTGTGGAAGCGAAACCGATCAGAAACGAAAATCCATCAAACCTGGAAACCAGTGTATTTGTCTGAACAGCACCCTGCCACACTGAGTTCAGTGCTTTTATTATTATAATATTGAAAAATCCTCCCGCCAGGGCGCCTGTAAATGCTCCCGCCAAAGCTGTAAGGCCTGTCTCAAGGAACAGCTGTTTTTCGATCCTTTTATTTGTAAACCCCAGGGAAAACAATGTAGAAACCTCGTCTTTCTTTGATTCATAGTGTGTCGAAACAACAAGTAACAGAAGGATAAGCGCCGATAAAATAATAAAGAACCCCAGTCCGAGGAAAAGAGTGCTGAAATCAACGCTTTTACTTGCAGCCATAGCAGATTCCTGCCTCAGATCGGATACAGAAAATCCTGACAGTGAAGGATCGAGCGAACCTTTAAGCTTCTCCCTTATTTCTTTTTCAGAAATATCTGATTTGAATCGTATTGATGTAGCCGGTCCAAAATTACCGGCCCAGAGCTCCCTGCCTTTCTCATAACCTATAAAGGCTTTTGGAGTGCCGCCGTAACGATTCCAGTAGTCCTCATCCTTGTTCCTTATACGATCCATGTCAATCTCCACGCCGGCATCCCAGTCGGTACACGATTCGCTTCCGGCTATACCGGGAAATTCAGGCATAAGAAGGGAATCGGACCAAATAGAATTCATTGGAACAATCTTTGTGACGATGAAGTCCATGCTTTCTTCTTTAAGCCTGTTCATCGGATCGGGTGAAAACCAGGTTACCTTTATTGTATCTCCTGTTTTCGCTCCAATATCTTCCGCGAGCCATTCGTTGATAACTATCGAGTTGCCTTCGGGTATTCCGTCATACAATTGAGGATCGAGAGCTGCAATGAATGAATATGGAGTTGATTTTTCACCCTTGCTGATGCTGTTTGCCAGGTAGGTTATGGCAGGAAAAGCTTCACTGACTTTGCTTTTAACCTCATCAACCTGAAACTGATCTATGAAGATACGGTCGGTCACAAGCTCGTATCCACCAGTGGCTGGAACAGGCCTGAGAGATAATCCTGTATCTTCAGGTTTAATTATCTTTCTGAAGGCAGCCTGAACCAGTTCTGGGGTCATCCCGCTCCGGCTGTCGAACAGTAACCTGTTTACCCCGGGAACTTCACCTTTTGCATTAAACAGTTCCGACCGGTTTATAAAGATGTTCATAGGAACAAGCTGGCTTATGCCGAGTGAGAAATTACCTGCAAAAGCCGGTTCCAGTATACTGCCAACTTTCAGGACAATTGATGGATTCGAAACCTTGCCCGGAGAAAATGGTGCATCGGCCGGTATGTCTGTGATTGAATTGAACCTGATTATCAAGTCATCACCCTGTTTTACATCCAGATAATCCGCAAGTCGGCTGTTTAATGCAACTTCACCCCGGTTAACAGAGATGCCCGGGATAGCGTGAAAAGGGAAAAAATTACTGTCAACCGCGAAAATTTTAATTTGCGGCGCCAATTGCTGGGTTGAAAAATTCTGGCAGTAGCCGTCAAGTTCAAGTACTCCAACTGATAAAACGCCGGTCTCGGCTGACATTCTTTCAGAGAGGGACGGATCGAAATACCGGATGCCTGAACTTAGCAGAACCCCGGTGTTGCCAAGCTTTTCAAAAGAAGTTTGCTTCAGGCTGTTGCGAACGGATTTGCCTGTCATCAGTGAGCCGGTCACAACACCTGCAAGAAGGATGATTATGATTACCTGGTAGAGATACCCTCTTATATTATGGGTGATGGATCGTAAAACAATCTGAAAGAGGCTTAGCTTCATTGTTCAATTATCAGTGTTTCCAATCGGTCAGTTTCCCTTCGGAAAGATAATACTGTACTTTCATTCTTTCAGCCAGTTCCTGAGAATGTGTGGCCAATATCAAAGTAGTGCCGTATTCACTGTTCATGCTTGTGAGTAGGTCTCCTAGGTTCTCTGCATTCCGCCTGTCGAGCGAACCGGTTGGTTCATCGGCGAGCAGAACAGATGGTTGGTTTACAAGGGCTCTGACAAGTGTTGCTCTCTGGGCTTCCCCACCCGATATCTGATAAGGGTATTTGGATGATATTCCGG
>CAZKTX010000157.1:0-1456 GCA_964555805.1 uncultured Rikenellaceae bacterium | reverse complement strand
CTGTCGAGCAATCCGATTATGTTAAGCAAAGTTGTCTTTCCTGAACCGGAAGGACCTGAAACGGATACAGTGTCGCCCTCATTCACATTGAGATTCAGGTCTTTAAGAACCACGCCCCTCTGCAGGAACGATTTTGAGATATTCCTTAGTGTGAGTATCATAACAAGGCTTTGTTGTAAACTTCTGCTAGTCCGGCCGACATTCCGGCGAGAGAGAATTCCTGCCTGACCATTCGGCTGCCCATTTCACCAAGAGTGGCAATTTTTTCTTTGTCCTTCAGCAGCTTAGTCAGGCTGTCAGCCAGATCACTTACAGTATCAGGGGAATAGATTACTCCACCGCCTGTTCTTTCGACAATCTCCGGGAAAGCTCCTGTTGCTGGCTGGACTACCGGGATTCCCGCTGCGTTCGCCTCAAGCAGGTACAATCCGTAACCGTCGTATTTCCTCACAGGAACGCTTATCACATCCACATCGCTGAAAAAGTCAATTTTCTTGTCGCCCTGGAATTCAGGGTATATCTTAACCGACTTCTCGAGCTTGTTTTCCCTGATTTTTTTAATCTGCGCCGAAAGGAACTCCTTGTCAGAACCGGTGTAGCCTCCGCAGATCTTCAGCGACAATCCCGGGATCTGATCCTGCTTTTTCATTTCAATGAAGGCATCGATCAGTTTGTCAATGCCATTATAACTGTTTATGCGGCTGAAAAAGCCTATTGAAGATGGTTCTCTGCCGGACCTTGCTGCATTGTCCTTTTCAGGATCAAAGCCCAGGGGGACCACGTGAACGTTTTCACCCTTAAGACCCGTCTTGGCTTTAAACAGTTCGCGGTAATAGTTGCTTGGAGTAACAAACTTATCAACATAACCAGCCTCTTTTGCAATCATCTGCCAGGCCCTTGAACGGAAAGGCTCCTCCATATCATCAATCCAGTCGTCCTCGTTCAGAAGAGAGCACACAACCTTTACATCGATTCTTTTTTTCAACTGACGGGCAATTCCAAGGATAAGGGCATTTGAAAGATGTATAATATCAGGTTTCCCGTCTTTTGTGAGGTACCGGACCAGCCTGTCGACTTCGGCCCTGCGAAATGCATTATCACCCTCTATCATGCTGATTGTAAGCTCCTCGTATCCTTCAGTGCTTGTTGTTCCTGCCTGCATTGCTGCAAACCGGAGAAACAGTTTTGAATCAAGAAACTTATCAAAAAAGGCAGGCATATTTCTGAGAAAAGGGACTTTTTCCCTCAGAAACATCGAAATGGCTCCGAAGAACACATTATTGTCAAATCCGCTCTCGCTGCCAGTTGTCTTGTCGGGAGGCAGGTAAAGGGGTATAGCGCTGGCTTCTATTCCGGGAACCTTCCTGATTGCACGGACATAAAGCATGTCGCGGTAACAATTTCCGCAATAAAAAGATCCTCCCGATCCGGTTATCAAATAGACTATCTTCATGTA
>CAZKTX010000156.1:2624-5345 GCA_964555805.1 uncultured Rikenellaceae bacterium | reverse complement strand
GATGAAAATTTCCGGATTAACCGTTACGATATTTTTGTTGGTTGCCGCTGCCGGCTGCAGACAGGCTGCTGTAAGCAAACCTCCTGATTTCAGTCCGGATTCACTTCAGCAGATAACCGAAAGGATAGCCCTTGATTTTCCATACACAGAAAAGGAGATTGACAGGCAGCTGAGAAAGAGGATTGGAAAGCTGCCGGCAGAGGAGAAGGCCGAAATGGAAAAAAGGAACTGGCTTGAATACAAGATTTTAAACGGACAGAAGCGGTATTTCAGCAGGGCGGCCCTGAATCTTCAGCTCTTAAGGGATTTTCACTATAACCGTGCTTCACGCGACAGCGCGGAAGCTTCCCTGCCTGAGATTATTCACAGGAAAAGCCATACACGATCGATAATAAAGGCCTCTGAAACGCAAGCCTTGCCCGTTCTTCCGGTGAACATGACGATTAACTACACCCTTACAGTGCTTCCCGATGCTGTACCGCCGGGAGAGACAGTCAGGTGCTGGCTGCCCTGGCCCAGGGAGGATCATCCCAGGCAGGGAAATGTGAAGTTTATCTCAGCTTCGCCGGGAAAATATCTGATTGCCCCCGATTCAGCTGTTCACCGGACAATCTACCTGGAGGCAAAAGCCGAAAGGGGAAAACAAGTTGTTTTCAAAACATCTTTCAGCCTTGAAACCCGGGGACAGTATTTCGATCCCGGACTGATAAATTTCATTCCTTACGACACAACTTCAAAGCTTTACAAACTGAATACTGCAGAACAGCTTCCGCATATCTGTTTTACGGATGATGTAAGGAGGCTTGCCGATTCGATTGCAGGGGAGAGCGGAACTCCTTTCGAGACCTACAGGAAGATCTATCTGTGGTTCACTGACAACATTCCGTGGGCAGGAGCGCAGGAGTACTCATTGATGAGCAATATTCCGGAATATGTGATTCAGAACAGGAGGGGCGACTGCGGAATGCAGACCTTCCTGCTCATGTCGATGCTGCGGTACAAGGGGATTCCTGTGAGATGGCAGAGCGGATGGAAAGTGCCCCCCGACGGCAGGAACCTTCACGACTGGTGCGAGGTATATTTTGAAGGTACCGGATGGATACCTGCCGACATATCCTACGGACTCCAGTATTCGGACGACATAAAACTCAGGGAATTCTATATCTCGGGAATAGATTCATACAGGTTGATTGTCAATAAGGGTGTGGCCGGCAGATTATGGCCCGAAAAGACCTTCATGCGAAGCGAGCCTTTCGATTTCCAGAGAGGGGAGGTTGAATGGAAGGGAGGAAACCTTTATTTTGACAAGTGGGATTATGAACTTGAAATTAAATACAATAAATGAGAACATGTAAATCAACAATTCCGGGAAGAACTTTAATCATGTCTTTTGTTATTCTGTTAACAGCCGGATGTGCCCCGAAGGAAATCGCAGCTCCCGATTTCGGCCATGCCATTGACTCAATCGGGATAGTATGGGTTCCTGATCTGAGAGAAGGGATATTCGAAGCGGAGCTGACATCTTCTGAATCGGGTTTTGTGCTGAAGGGCGAAACAACGGTTCCTGAAGCAAAAGAGGCCATAACCGGTATTCTGGAACAGAATGGAGTGATTTTCCACGACAGCCTTACAGTACTTCCGGAATCCGCGCTGGCAGCCTCTCCCTGGGGAATAGTGACTGTGAGCGTCTGCAATATCCGTTTCTCTTCATCCTATGATGCCGAAATGGTAAGTCAGGCCGTTATGGGAACCCCGCTGAAAATATTCAGGCAGAAGGGGGGATGGCTGCTTGTTCAGACTCCCGACATGTACCTGGGCTGGGTCGACAGTGATGCAATTGCAGTTAAATCAATAGAAGAACACAGGTTGTGGAAATCATCCGGAAGGCTTTTTTACACAGACAAAACAGGGGATATCTTTTCCGACAGATCAATGGCAAATCCAATCTCCGATATTGTTGCTGGTTGCATTGTCGAAAGCACGGGACCCAGCAAAGAAGGCAGCGAGGTCAGGCTTCCCGACGGACGCCGGGGATTTATTCCTGCAGGCAAAACAATCCGCCTTGAAGAACTTTCTGCTGATAAGCTTCTTACACCAGAAGCCCTGGTTTCTTCCGCAGAGTCGTTCATGGGCATTCCTTACCTTTGGGGAGGTACATCAATTAAGGGATTCGACTGCAGCGGCTTCGTGAAAACTGTGTACTATCTGAATGGCGTGATCCTTGATCGTGATGCCTCTCAGCAATTTCAGAACGGCATGAGAATCAGGGCCAGGAGAGAGTCATTCCCCGATTCGCTTAAAACAGGCGATCTGATGTTCTTCGGGTCAGCGCGGCGCGGACGCCCGCAGGCAACACATGTGGGGATGTATATCGGCAACAGTGAATTCATCCATTGTTCAGGAATGGTGAAAATCAACAGTCTCGATTCCACAAGGACCAATTTCAGCAGGCAGAGGAGAGATACATATCTGGGAGCAAGGAGGATAATCGGTTCTCCGGCAGTAAAAGGAACCCTGCCAGTACAGGAGCATGATTGGTATTTTTAGTTTATCAAAAGTTGCTGGTTACTGGTTACTGGTTTCTGGTTAAGAATGACAGACCCAACCCTGGAATAAGAGTGATAAACGATAAACGATAAACAATGAACGTGCCCGCAACTTGAGACATCTACTGAAATTAAAACATGAATAAAAGAGAATTCTTAAAATACAGCAGCTATT
>CAZKTX010000156.1:0-2524 GCA_964555805.1 uncultured Rikenellaceae bacterium | reverse complement strand
ATCTACTGAAATTAAAACATGAATAAAAGAGAATTCTTAAAATACAGCAGCTATTTGATAGGAGGGACACTGATCGGGACTCAGGCTGCTGCCGCTGAGCCCTTTTTCATAAGTCCAGGTGTCAAACGGAAAAGAAAATCCGGCGGAAGGCTCGCGCTCACTTTCACCCCGTACACGCTTCAGCTCAGGCACGCCTTTACATTGTCGACAAGTTCACGGACCACAACTCCCGTGATGCTGACAGAGATAGAGTTCGACGGAGTTAAAGGGTATGGGGAGGCTTCCATGCCCCCTTACCTTGGTGAGAGCCAGGAATCAGTTGCAACATTTTTATCACGGGTCAACCTATCGCAGTTCAGCGATCCCTTCCTCCTTGCCGACATCCTCGAATATGTCGAAAGTGTGATGCCAGGAAATCCGGCGGCCAAGGCTTCAGTCGACATCGCCATGCACGACCTGATTGGAAAACTTGTCGGCGAACCTTTTTACAAATTGTTCGGACTGAATCCTGCAAAAGCTCCTCTCACAAGCTTCACAATAGGCCTTGATACCCCTGATGTGATCAGGCAGAAGGTTCTCGAGGCAGAACCATATAAGGTTCTTAAAGTAAAGCTTGGAAGGGATAACGACAGGGAAATGATAGATGTAATCAGATCAATAACCGACAAACCGCTTTGTGCTGATGTTAACCAGGGGTGGAAGGACCGTAACCACGCTCTCGAAATGGCTTGGTGGCTGAAGGAAAAAGGAGTTCTCTTCCTTGAACAGCCGCTTCCCAAGGAATTGAAGGATGACAATGCCTGGCTTTCAGAAAAAAGTCCCATTCCGGTAATAGGGGATGAAGCCATCAGGAATATCTCCGACCTTATGGATAATAAAGGTGTTTACTCCGGCATTAATATAAAGCTCATGAAGTGCGGAGGGATGAATGCTGCAATGAAACTTGTGAATGTAGCACGGGCTTTCGGCATGAAAGTAATGATAGGATGCATGACAGAAACATCATGCGCAATTTCAGCTGCCGCACAGCTCTCGCCTCTTGTCGATTGGTGCGACCTCGATGGTAACCTCCTGATAAGCAACGATCCTTTCTCAGGATTGAGTGTTGTTGACGGTAAAGTTGCCCTGCCCGACAGGCCGGGTCTTGGAATAACAAAAATCTGATATCATTACTATGAAGAAGTCAATTATTGCGGCGCTGGCAGCACTACTGATTATCAGACCGGCCCTGGCATGGCCGGGAGACACTGATAAGATTGATTCGATTTTTCCGGTACGGGGATTCTGTATCGGAGCGCCAGGGCCCGGCGGGCTGAATGAATTCATTAAGTTCATCGGGGAAGAGCTTGCCCCTCGAAAGGTGAATACACTGATTCTCAGGGTTGATTTCAACTATCAGTATGAGAGCCATCCTGAGCTGAGGGATTCGGGCGCCCTGTCGAGGCAGGACGTTAAACGGCTTGTAACCGAATGCCGGAAGCATGATATCCGGATAATTCCCCAGATAAACCTGCTGGGGCATCAGTCGTGGGCCGGTACGATTGGCAATCTGCTGAAGGAATACCCTGAATTCGACGAGACACCAAACGTTAAAATGCCTGAGAAGTATGTCTGGCCGAATCCCGACGGGTTGTATTGCAAGAGTTACTGTCCGCTTCATCCCGGCGTACATGATATTGTTTTCGCCCTTGTCGATGAGGTTTGCGATGCCTTCGAAACGGATGCTTTCCATGCAGGCATGGACGAGGTGTTTTATATCGGGGAGCCTCAATGCCCCAGATGCTCAGGAAGGGACCCGGCGGAGCTGTTTGCCGGAGAGGTCAGAAAGATCCGGGATCATCTTGCACTTAAAGGCAGGGAGCTGTGGATCTGGGGAGACCGGCTTTTGGATGGCAAGACAACAGGACTGGGCGAATGGGAAGCAAGCTTTAACAACACTTACAGGGCTGTCGACATGATCCCAAAGGATGTTGTTATATGCGACTGGCATTATGAGCGCCCTGATCAGACAGCCGTGTATTTTGCAATGAAGGGATTAAGGGTTGTGACCTGTCCGTGGCGTATGCCTGAGAATGCGGTTATTCAGGCAGGAGATATGCTGAAGTTCAGAAACAGCTCAACCCCCGAAATGAAGGACAGATTTCTCGGAATGGTCCAGACAGTATGGTCGGGCAGCAGCCAGTTCCTTGATACTTACTACGGTAGAAGCAAGGAAGAAGGCAGTAACACACCGGCGAATTGTTTCAGGGAGTTGTATGATGAAATTGGCCGCCTGGAGAAATCGGGTTTATAAAAGTCATGCAAGTCATGCAAGTCGTGCAAGTCGTGCAGGTCGATTAAACCAGACCCATAATTGTCCGAACGGCAGGACCTGCATAACTGTAATAACACTTCATTGATAAAGCTGCGAAATGTGAAGCCGGAAAGACTTGCAGGACCTGCATGACTTGCACGACCTGCACGACTGTTTTAATTCAGCCCAAACCTGTAACTGAACTTAATCAGGAATACATTTTTCAAATTG
>CAZKTX010000155.1:0-5387 GCA_964555805.1 uncultured Rikenellaceae bacterium | reverse complement strand
TATCAGCAGGACCTGTACGCATGGTACAAAACCAAGCCTACAAGCGAAACAGGAAGACCTGTCAGACCTGATGTTAATAATAAGGAGCTGGTTTCAGCCAGGCTCAGGACGCAGGAGGAGCGAGATAACTATATGGCCGGAAATGAAGTTAACTGGGTTGATGAGGTGACTCAGATCGCCCCCATCCAGAATTATAATATAAACGTTTCCGGGAAAACTGAGAACAGTAACTATTATGTATCCGGCTCATACACAAATGAGGAGGGGATTCTTCTTAACGATAATTACAAGAGGTTTACCCTGCACACAAACCTTGAAAGCAAGATTACCGACTGGTTCACCCTGGGTGTGATTTCATCATACTCTAACAGGGATTATTCCGGTATGAACGCAAACCTGGGTGATGCAAGAGCCTGCAGTCCGCTTTCAAACAACAAAATTGGTCAGCCGACATGGGATATGTATCTTACTGGTGAAGCATACATGCCTTACCCTCTGAATAATTTATATGTTGACAACTACGACAAGAGAAATTCCCTGTTCATGGTCGGAAGCGGTAAAATTACAGTGCCATGGGTTGAGGGGCTTACTTATGAGCTGAACTACTCAAATACCCTGCTCAACTCAAGCATTAACTCCTTTTATCCTGTAACCGTACCGGGTGGCTCAGGCAATAAGGGGAATGCATACAAGGATCCTTCTGAGGAAAGAAACTGGATCGTCAACAATATTGTGACATATCTGAGGAGCTTCGGTCAGCACCAGGTGAATGCAACATTGCTTTACAGCCGCGAGAATCGTAATTATGAGAGTTCCCATATCCAGGCCCAGGGATTTGACAACCCTGTTCTAGGCTATAATAACGTAGGACTGGGTACTCAGTTTGCAGTCGGATCCAATGCATGGGAGGAAAACAGTCTCTCATACATGGCCCGACTGAATTATACATTCAAAAACAGGTATCTCTTTACTGCAACATGGCGCCGCGACGGTTTTTCGGGATTTGGTCCCGATAAGAAGTTTGCAAACTTCCCGTCAGTATCGCTTGGATGGGTAGTATCCGACGAATCGTTTATGCAGAGCATCCCGAAAGTTTACCTTAAGCTGAGAACGTCCTACGGTGAAAACGGAAACCAGGGAATCGGCCGTTATTCAAGTTTCTCAAGGATGACCGCTGATGCTTATGTTTTCGGTCCGACAACTTCAGTAGCAGTATTTCCGAGTACTCTTGGAAATGCCAGTCTTGCCTGGGAAAAAACAGCTTCCCTCAACGTTGGACTTGACTTCGGCTTGTTCGACAGAAGGATATCAGGATCGGTCGATGTTTATAAATCAAGAACATCTGACGTTCTCGTCAGCAGGGCTCTTCCCCCGACAACCGGTTATCCTAGTGTCTGGACAAACATCGGAGCTATCGATAATAAAGGTATAGAGTTTGAACTTACATCAAAAAACCTGACCGGTCAGCTTGGTTGGGAAACCAACTTCGTTTTCTCCCTTAACCGCGATAAGATTTCAAAACTCTACGGTGATGAAAACGACAAGGATATTGGTAACTCCTGGTTTGTGGGAGAACCCATCAGTGCAATCTACGATTATGAAATGATGGGCGGGCTCTGGACTGAAGCTGATCTATATGCCGGAAAAACTTATAATAACTGGTATCCGGGTCAGTACAAGTACGTTGACCAGAACAAAGATGGTGCTATTGAACCAAATAACGACAGGAAGGTAATAGGATACCGCACCCCGAGCTACAGGTTCAGCATAAACAACACATTCAACTGGAAAAATTTTACCTTCTCATTCTTTATCAACTCAATACAGGGTGGGAAGAAATACTACCAGCTTGATAACGCAGGTGTTGTAAACGTTGCCTGGAGGTCAGACGACGTGCTTAGAATAAATGCTTCGGCTGTCAGGCCTTACTGGACTCCGGAGAACGGTGTAAACAATGCTACGGGTGTTTACAACTCACCTGCTGTATCGAGCGGGATCTATGAAAGCAGAAGCTTTGTCAGATTGCAGGATGTTTCCCTTGCATACCGTTTCGGATCGAATGTGCTGAGCAAAATGAATGTCGAGGCTCTTCAGGTTTATGTTGCAAGCAAAAATCCATACGTGTGGACTTCATGGTCGGGATGGGATCCTGAGACAGGAACAAGCAACTCGCCTCTGATGAGGAATATAACTGCAGGTTTCAGGATTACTTTCTAACTGAAATGTACAAGGGAAATTTGCAATCAAAATTATGAAACCGAAAACTTATTATAAAATGAAAAAATTTCAGGATATGTTTTTAAGGAGGTTTTTATTGTTTGCCGGAATTCTGCTGTTATTACTGCCGGCCTGCAGTGAAGACGTACTCGATGAAACTCCTCTCGACTTCCTTGCGCCGGAAAACGCTTATAAAACCCTTCCCGGTATCAAGCAGGGTATTACAGGACTCCACTTTTCAGTAAGACAAAGATGGTTTTACGGAAGTGATCAGGATGCCGGAGCTATTATTAAAGGAACCGGTACCGATGTTGCATTTCACGGAGAAGATCCCAACAGCACAAGGTTCATGTGCAACTATGAGAACTATGTTACATCGGAGAATACCTATCTGAGGTATTTCTGGACATGGAACTATGAACTTATTCAGAGGGCCAATGTGCTAATTGAGGGAATTAATGCAGCTGATCCCAATATCTGGGTGAAAGAGGGCCAGAAGGATGCCTATCTCGCTGAAGCGATGTTCTTCAGGGCATTTGCATACAGGATCCTTGTGTCAACCTATGGTGACGTTCCTCTTGTGACTGAAGTTATAAAGGGTGTAAAAACCGACTTCGTCAGAACACCAAAAGCTCAGGTTTATGCTCAGATGGAGCAGGATCTTGTGTTCGGGACAACAAAGCTCCCGGCACGCGGACAGGAAGAAGAACCGGGAAGGATAACCCAGGGTGCGGCATGGCATATGCTCAGCGAATGCTACCTGGCCCAGGGTAAATACCAGCCGGCTGCCGATGCAGCCACCGCGGTTATTGAGGATTATGGCTATGCCCTTATGACCGAGAGGTTCGGTGACAGGCAGAACATTGTGTTCGGCAAAGGGGATCCGTACTACGATCTTTTCGATTATGGAAACCAGAATATGGCAGCTAACACTGAATCAATATGGGTTATACAGGTGGAACCGCCTCCAACAACAGGAGGAGGAGCGGTTGAGGGCAACAGATCATTCGGTCCTGCCTACTTCCGTCTTGGCAATACTCCCGATGGTTTCAAGGCTTTCAGGGGAGAGTTCAGAAATGGATCATATACAGGTTATTCAGATACACTCGGTCGTCCTGTCGCCTGGATCCATCCTACAAACTATGCGGCCTATGATATCTGGGAAAGCGACTGGAACAACGACGTCAGGAACGCGGAATACAATATTAAGAGAAATTTCTACTATGATGCTCCCGGTTCGGCTTTCAACAAGAAGAAAATAAACCTTCTTGTCGACTATGCCTCACATTATGCCGCCGGAACCCGTGATGCCATGAGGGATTCGTGCCAGTATATCTATCCCTACTGGATGAAGGTAGCCGACCCCTGCCACTACTTCACCGATCCGAACCGCTCAGGAGGCGGTAGTGACCATAAGGATCGCTATGCAATAAGACTTGCAGAGACTATCCTGCTCAGGGCGGAAGCTTATGTCGGACTCAACCAGCCCGGACTTGCGGCTGACGACATAAACCTTATCAGGGCCAGGGCCAATGCCACACCAGTGACTGCCGATGAGGTCGATCTCGATTACATTCTCGATGAACGTGCCAGGGAATTGTACGGCGAGGAATGGAGGCATATCACTCTCCGCAGGATGGGAAAACTTGTGGAAAGAGTAAGACTCTATAACAATAATCCCAAAAACCCCGGATTGAACATCAAGGATTACCATGCACTATGGCCAATACCACAGTCACAGATCGACCTTAATATTGATGCTGAATTCCCGCAGAATCCCGGATATCCTACAAGATAATTTCTGAGGTTTCAACATCAGTACACATAAAAAACAGCGGACCGGAAGTCCGCTGTTTTTTTGTGCTGTTTTAAAATTATTGAAATATTCAGGTAAGAAATCTACATCCTTCCGATGGCTCTTAACATTGAAATAATGTTAATTGCAGGTACTTCAGCCTGAATGTTGTGCACCGTTGAAAATACAAATCCTCCGCCGGGAGCCAGGGCATCAATGTTCCTTTTTACGTCATCAGTCACTTCCGAAGGTGAACCGGCCGGCAGCACTTTCTGGGTATCGACTCCGCCGCCCCAGAATACAAGATCCTTCCCGAAATCCTTCTTGAGCTGATCAGGTTCCATCCCTTCTGCATTTATATGAACAGGATTGATAATGTCAATTCCAATTTCAATGAAGTCGGGGATCAGCGGCCTTATGTTTCCGCACGAGTGAAACATTATCTTTGCTTTTGGGGCCGATTCCCTGATGGAGTTTATTATTCTTGAAATGTGAGGCTTGTAATACTGCCTGAAATGATCGGGGGCTATCAGCTGCGATTCCTGTGTTCCGTAATCATCAGCTTCGGCAACCACATCGACAACATCAGCAAGTTCACTGAGAGCTGACTGCCAGAACTGAATCTTGAGATCAGCCAGTTTCCCTATGAGCCTGTCGGAAAACTCCGGATAAAGGAATGAATCGACAAGGGCATTGCTCACTCCCCTGATCCGTTGCTGCATCTCAAAGATGCCGGCACATAATCCCTTCAACATCACAAGTTTTCCCTCATCCCTGTACCGGATGGCTTTTTCTTTCAATCCGGCTATTCTGGCAGGGTTTGAAGGATCGGGCCAACCATAATTATCCACAAGGGCGTTATCCGGAATCGAATTCTCCAAAGGATGATAAACGAGGGAAAACCAGTACCCGTTCTCCTTCGGGAAATGGTGCCTGAAACCCCATTCATCGTTATATTCCCATCTGTCTCCAACGTCCCTGAGCCTGGCATAAACATCCCAGTTGTGACTTGTAAGAGGGAACAGGCCTCGCGTGTCAATGTCAAGAAAATCAAGGATATCCGTCGAGGGAACTACAATTTGCTGAATCACATCGGCCCATTCCGGTTCATCAGATCTAAAACCCAGATGATCCCTGAGCTTCCGGTACGCCCCGTTTGTTATTCCTGTCCAGGTTGTTCCGGCAAGATCGAAGGGGATTCTGTCGGACTCCCTGTGATTGAGAGCCTCAATTATCCTTTCTCTTCCGTTCATGCAAATGAGAGTCCTGCCAGTACTCCTTTGAAATAACCGATAGACTCGGCAATTCCTGACAGAGGATCGTTCATATCCTTGCCGTATTCCAGCGTACAGGTCCCGTTGAAATTGTTTTCACG
>CAZKTX010000154.1:0-5410 GCA_964555805.1 uncultured Rikenellaceae bacterium | reverse complement strand
ATGGCGGTCCCGATTCAAAGAATGTAAGCAACAGGTGGCAGGGAACCGATCCGTCGTGGGATTCCCAAAACGGGATAATCACATTTACTGTCGATCACAGAGGCTCAGGACATTTCGGCAAAAAAGGGCTGGATTATCTTTACCGCAGTCTGGGCCTTTGGGAGGTCCTCGATTACCAGGATGCAGTGAAATGGCTGCTTGCAAAACCTTTTATCGACGGCTCAAGGATGGGAATAACAGGAAGTTCTTACGGAGGTTATATGACCTGCATGGCGCTTACCCGCGGAGCCGGGTACTGGACCCATGGAATTGCAGGATCGTCAGTTACCGACTGGAGGCTTTATGACAATATCTATACTGAAAGATTCATGGACACACCACAGGATAATCCGGATGGTTATAAAGATGGATCAACTTTGACATGGGCTAAGAATCTAAAAGGGAAGCTATACATTACACATGGCGACCTTGACGATAATGTTCACATGCAGAATTCAATTTATCTGATCTCGAGGCTGCAGGATGAAGGCAAGTCGTTCAGGTTCATGCTCTACCCCAATGGCCGTCATGGCTGGGGCGGGGCCAAGGCTGTCCATTCCAGAAATGAAGCGAATAATTTCTGGCTTGAGAATTTCTTCGGAAAAGAATAAAATTTTGCTAATTTGGTGTTAATTTTTTAACACTGAAACCTGAGTTACATACTCTGTACTCCAAAATTGAAAAAAATGGTTATTGGCATTCTTAAAGAACCGGGAGCAGAAAGGAGAGTTGCAATGCTTCCGGGCGAAGTTGCCGTTCTTGTCAGGCTGGGCATGTCAGTCATTGTCGAAACCGGTGCAGGAGCAAAAGCCTGGGCTGCTGACAAGGATTACGTGGCTGCCGGAGCTTCAGTTGCTGACAGGAAGACACTTCTTTCCGGAT
Source organism: uncultured Rikenellaceae bacterium (assembly GCA_964555805.1). Lineage (GTDB taxonomy): Bacteria > Bacteroidota > Bacteroidia > Bacteroidales > VadinHA17 > LD21. The sequence continues at coordinate 4,489 of CAZKTX010000154.1, read as the reverse complement.
GTGGTTTGATATTATCCGTAGACCCTCCTCTGGACGATAATCCCGATGTGTTTACTGAGGGACAAATTCTTTGTTCTGTTGTTAATCCTGCCGGGAACAGGGGATGGCTTGAAAAGGCCAGGCTAAGAGGTCTTACTGTTCTTGCTCTCGACATAATTCCCCGGACCACAAGAGCACAGTCAATGGATATTCTATCGTCAATGGCCACGGTTTCAGGTTACAAGGCTGTCCTGGCTGCTGCATCATCACTTCCGGGATTCTTTCCGATGTTTATGTCGGCTGCAGGGACAATCAAGCCATCAAAGGTTCTGATACTGGGAGCGGGTGTTGCCGGCCTGCAGGCGTTAGCAATTGCCCGTAAGCTTGGAGCAGTTGTCGAGGTGTTTGACGTAAGGTCAGCTGTGAAGGAGGAAGTTAAGAGCCTCGGAGGCAGATTCATCGAAGTTGAGGGAGCGAAGGAGGATTCGGCAGCAGGCGGATATGCTGTCGAGCAGACTGAAGAGTTTAAATTGAAACAACAGGATCTTATTCAAAAACATGCTATATCCTCGGATGCAGTAATAGCCACCGCTCAGATACCCGGACGGAAGGCTCCTGTGCTGATTCTCAGGGAAACGGTTCTAGCAATGAAGCCAGGTTCGGTTATAGTTGATCTTGCGGCCTGTTCGGGAGGCAACTGTGAACTCACTGAAGACGGTAAAACAATTATTGTCAATGGTGTAACTATTATCGGCAAATCAGATTTCCCATCGGACATGCCAACCGATTCAAGCAAGATGTTCGGATCCAACATTGTTAACCTCCTGAAACTGATGATCGGGAAGGACGGATCGTTTGAACTCAATCTTAAGGATGACATTATTGCCGGAACTACTGCAGTGCACAACAGGGAATATGTAAGTGACAGAGCCAAACAGTTACTTGGTATAAAAAATTAACAGATGGAACAATTTTCAGATTTCTTCCTCCGGAACAGGGAAGCTATATTCCTGGTTATTTTATCGGTTTTTCTGGGTATAGAGGTTATAAGCCATGTCCCGGCAATTCTTCATACCCCCCTTATGTCTGGGGCCAATGCAATCCATGGGGTTGTTATAATCGGGGCAATAATTGTAATGGGTCACGCTGACTCTACCGGGTCGATGATCCTCGGGTTCCTTGCGGTTGTTCTTGGTACGTTGAATGTGGTTGGGGGTTTTGTTGTGACCGACAGAATGCTTGAAATGTTCAAAAAGAAGAAGTGATAATCCGGTATTAAACTCCTAAACAACTGCAAAATGAGCGGAACATCGCAATTTCAAATCGGAATAACTATTCTTGAGATAATCTACATAGCTGCGTCTGTACTGTTTATCCTGGGGCTTAAAATGCTCAGTCATCCCCGGACTGCCAGGAGGGGAAATACCCTTGCTGCCATCGGCATGGGTTTTGCCATTCTGGCAACAATTATTTTTCATAAGAAGGATGGGGAGCCAATCGGAAACCTTCCCTGGATAATTACGGCAATTGTAATCGGAACAATCATTGGCTGGGTTATCGCCAGGAAAGTCAAGATGACTGCAATGCCTCAGCTTGTGTCATTCTTCAACGGGATGGGCGGAGCTGCTGCTGCGCTTATTTCGCTGATTGAGTTTCCTCATATAAGCCACGAACTGGTTGCCAGGACAGGAATGGCCAACGGACAGGTTCTGGCTATTCTTATTGCTCTTATTATCGGATCGGTATCATTTGCCGGAAGTATGATTGCATTCGGGAAGCTTGACGGCTGGATCGGAGATATGAGGGTGAAGGCAATGAAGTATGTAAATCTTTCGATTCTTGCCCTGCTTCTGGCTTCCGTTGTGTTCATAATGACACGTGATGTTCAGGCAAGCGCTGAACTTACTCCGTTGATCTATATCGTATTGGTAATTTCGCTTCTTTATGGAGTTTTATTCGTGATACCTATCGGAGGAGCTGATATGCCTGTTGTAATATCGCTTCTGAACTCCTTTACCGGAGTTGCGGCTGCAATGGGAGGGTTTCTTTACAATAACCAGGCGATGCTGACCGGAGGTATACTTGTCGGATCAGCCGGGTCAATCCTGACAATCCTGATGTGCAAAGCCATGAACCGGTCACTGCTGAATGTGATAGTAGGGGTGTTCGGCGGCGGAGGGCAATCCGTTGCCGGAGAGGCTGGGATTGTAAAGGAGATCAATCTTTCGGATGCTGCAGTTCTTCTGAGTTATTCAAAGAGGGTTGTTATAGTGCCCGGTTACGGGCTCGCTGTGGCACAGGCCCAGCATATCTGCCATGAGCTTGATAAACTGCTTGAGGAGAAGGGCGTAGAGGTTAAATACGCGATTCATCCGGTTGCAGGAAGGATGCCGGGGCACATGAACGTGCTGCTTGCGGAGGCTGATGTGCCTTATGAGCAGCTTATCGAAAGCGATGAGATAAACCCCGAACTTCCAAATACAGATGTTCTTATAGTTATAGGGGCAAATGACGTTGTAAATCCTGCTGCTGAGGATGATCCTTCGAGCCCGATTTACGGCATGCCGATAATAAAGGCCCGTGACGCGAAGAACGTTATCGTAATGAAGCGGGGGATGGGAAAAGGTTATGCAGCCATCGAGAACATGCTCTTTTTCAACGACAGGACAAGGATGCTCTTTGGTGATGCAAAAAACACACTTCAGGCCCTTGTTAATGAGATCAAAAATTTGTAAGTGTCTGGTTGTAATGCATTGTGCTATTTGAGTAAACTCTCGTTCTTCCGTTGTTTTACCCCCAAACCCCCTAAAGGGGGCCTAAAGAGGGCCTTTAAATGAGCTTGAATGTCATCTTCTGCTGAAAAATTGAATAATCTGCGTTCTGTCATGAAGGATGGAGGGATTGATATGTATATCATTCCAATGTCTGATCCTCATCTTGGCGAATATATCCCTGAACACTGGCAGATAATCAGATGGCTGACCGGATTTACAGGATCAGCCGGGACTGTCGTTGTGACAGATTCACAGGCAGGACTATGGACCGATGCCAGGTATTTTATCCAGGCTGAGCGCCAGCTTTCCGGTTCGGGTTTTGATTTTATGCGCCCCGGTCAGTATCAGAGGAATGATTACATGGATTTTGTTGCAGAGAATTCAAAACCGGGAGACAAGATCGGTATTGACGGCAGAATTTTTCAGGTCTCGGCTTTCAGAAGGCTTGAAAAGAGACTTTCTGAGAAGAAAGTGGAAATCGATGTTCAATGTGATTTGATATCAGCACTTTGGTCCGGTCGCCCTTCACTTCCGTTTTCAATTGCTTTTGATCACCTGCCTGAATATGCCGGCAAGCTTAGGACTGAGAAAATAGGAGAGGTCAGGAGCAGGATGCAAAAGATGAAGGCAGGCTATCATTTTCTTTCTTCCCTTGATGATATAATGTGGCTTCTGAATATAAGGGGCAGCGATCTGCAGTACAGTCCGCTTTTGTTATGCTATGCCCTTATAGGACCTGATCAGGTGCTGCTGTTCATTGATCAGTCAAGGATTCCGCCACGTATGGCATCTGAGTTTGACCGGCTGGGGATTGTAATATTGCCTTATGAGGAGGCTGCTGAAATAATTCCTTCAGTCACTGAAAACGAATCGGTGTTGCTTAATCCGCGTACCACATCGGTAGAATTCTTTCAGGCAATATCCTGTAAATCGCGATGCATTGAAGATATAAGCATCCCAACCCGCCTGAAATCGGTAAAGAACCGTACGGAAATATCCAATATATGTAAGGTGATGGTAAAGGACGGGGTTGCTCTTACAAGGTTTTTCCACTGGTTTGAAAGCAATCACGGCAATCTTAACATGACTGAAGACTCCCTTTCAGAAAAGATAAATGAACTGAGGTCTCAGCAGGAAGGATTCCTGAAACCATCATTTGAAACGATAGTAGCTTTCAATGAGAACAGCGCTCTGCCGCATTATCATGCAGAGCAGGGCTCCGGATCGCTGATAGGTGACAGGGGCATCCTTCTGGTCGACTCAGGAGGTCAGTACTTTGGAGGCACAACCGACATAACCCGGACACTTGCAGTCGGAATTCCTTCCGGACAACAGATTTCAGATTTTACACTGGTTCTGAAGGGCCACATCAATCTTGCACTTTCCAAGTTTCCTGAGGGGACAAGAGGATACCAGCTCGATCTTGTGGCCCGCAGGGCAATGTGGGGATCGGGGCTGAATTTTGCACATGGAACCGGCCACGGAGTAGGCTATTGCCTCAACGTCCACGAGGGACCTCAGAGCATCAGCCCGGCCGATAACCTGACTGCAATCGAGGAAGGAATGCTTACATCCAATGAGCCGGCTATCTACAGGGAGGGAGAGTATGGGATAAGGATCGAAAATCTGATCCTGTGTTATTGTGATGAAGAAACCGAATTCGGAAAGTTTCTCAGGTTCGAGACCGTATCGTTGTGCTATATTGATAGGCTGCTTATTGACAAGTCGCTTCTCGA
>CAZKTX010000153.1:0-5578 GCA_964555805.1 uncultured Rikenellaceae bacterium | reverse complement strand
CCGTTGTCGCCGTGCTTCAGTTTCGTGAACATGTACATTTCATGAGCCCGGTCAAAGTATCTGTTGTCCTTGTAAATGTGCCCGAGCCTTGCAAATACAGGCATCGACATGTGGATTGCGTCTATCCAGCTCCAGTCATCAATTTTATCGGTTGCAATCATGTTATCTATACAAGCCTTAATATCCCTGATCCTCTCCGTTTTTGATTGATCCATCAGGTATAAGTCTATATATGTCTGCCCGCAGCATTGATCATCGCCGTTCCGTGTGGTGATCCCATTCCTGAGTCCCCACTTGTGAAACTCACCCCATCTTTGGGCATAACTGAGGTATTCCGGATCGGGATTGAGCGAGTAAAGGGCCATCAGGCCTTCATAGTAGGTACCACGGGTCCAGATATTGCTCGGGCGTTCCCGCTCGGTGATTATTGTCTTGCCCACATCGGGCCATTTTTCCATGAAGTATCTGTTGGCCAGTATCATGGCCGACATGGTTCTGTCCCTTGTAACGGACTGAGATGAGAGAAGTCCGACTGAGAAAATTAAGAAAAATATTATGCTTACTAATCTGTTCACTTATGTTGAATTTAATCAGATATCAAATTTATTTATTTTGTGCAGGTACCTTTCCCAGCAGAAAGTCAGTAAGGTTTTCCGCTGCTTTCCTGTTTTCAAATCCTGACGGCAGCCTGTCGTGATCGATGTATTCATTGTATATCCACGGGTCGCCGATTGCAAAGACATACCCCTTTCCGAATGAAGTCTCTGCGATAAGAACCTTCCCATTCTCCTTAAGCAGCGGCCTTGCATTCCCTGACAAACTGATATCGGAGACTTCCTTTATATAGATTTTAGACACCCCCTTAAAAACCGGATGATCTTCAAATACGGTGCTTGCGCCCATTTCAAATTCGGTTCCGGTCACAGGGTGAAGGGTGACATGATTAAACTGCATCCCGAAGTTTTTCATCAGGCGGTTCAGATGGGTAAACTCGCAATTGGGAGCATCATTGGCAAGCACTGCAAGCACCCCACCCTTTTTCACCCACTTTTTAATTGCCTTGACATCATCAGGCATGATGTAATTGGGAGATCTGGACTCAGTAGTTGTATCCGGATCAACTATTATGTAAACATCTACATTTTTAAGGACTGATGCGACAGGCTTCTCAATTGTCGTGATCTTTGCTCCCCTGGAGGTGAATATCTCTCCCCATCTCGAATAACCGCTCCATTCGGTGTCGGTCCACAGGTAATGGAACGGCTGTCCTGTTTTGGCATTTGTTTCGCGGTTGAACCAGTTGTCGAGACCGACAACAGTCTGGGCGGTTGATTTCCCACATAGAAATCCGATCATTAGAAGAGAAATCAGTAAAAACTGGTTAAAGTGATGCCACTTATGTTTCATCATAATAAAATTTTGATTTTAAATGTATGATGGAACCCACATGGTTGAAAATTAAATACATGCGTGTTTGTGTATTTGATACATGTGGGTTTCATAGGTTATCAGGTTTAAAATCCATTCATTTCAATGCTGTCCGGCTAAAGTAATAAAAATAGGTTTACGGCGCAAAAGTCATTTTTTCAATTCTTTGAATATCTTTACCCTGTCGAACCCAATAAAAATGAAATGAAAATGAAAAGATCAGGCCTCATTACTGCAATTCTGATGTTATTTGTAATTGAAGGATGTTCAGAAAAGGAACCATGGACAAACCTTCTCAAAAAGGATCTTTCAGCATGGGAGCAGCTGAACGGGACTGCCCCGTTTAAGCTTGACAAGGGAGTTGTAACCGGCACAACTGTCACAGTTTCTCCGAATTCATTTTTATGTACTAAGGAGCTTTACGGTGATTTCATTCTGGAGTTTGAAACCTGGTTCGATCCGCAAATGAATTCAGGTGTCCAGATTAGGAGCGAAAGCCGGGCTGATTATATGGATGGCAGGGTTCACGGCTACCAGGTTGAGATGGATCCATCGCCCCGCGCATGGTCGGGAGGGATCTATGATGAGGCCAGAAGAGGATGGCTGTACACCCTCGATAAAAACCCTGAAGGTCAGAAAGCCCTGAAAGTTGGGGAATGGAACCACTACAGGGTGGAGGCAATCGGCAATTCAATAAGGACCTGGGTTAACGGGATTCCCTGCGCTGATCTGATTGATGATATGACTCCTGCAGGCTTTATTGCCCTTCAGGTTCACTCTATCGGAAATGACTCCACCCGGGCCGGACTAGAGGTGAAATGGAGGAATATACGGATAATGACGGAGGAACTAGAAAAGTACAGGCACCCGGATACAAAGGATATACCTCAGGCAAACTATCTCACCAATGTGCTTACAGAGCGTGAGGCAGAAGAAGGCTGGAGACTCCTGTTCGACGGAAAAACATCAGCCGGATGGATCAATGCAAAGTCAGGAGTTTTTCCTGCTTCCGGATGGGAAATAACTGACGGGACACTTACTTTGAATCCCGGGGCAAAACAGCAGGACGGAGGAGGAGATATTGTCACAACTGAAAAATTCAGGAACTTCGAATTATCAGTCGACTTCAAGTATGTCAAAGGCGGTAACAGCGGAATTAAATACTTTATCGACACAGAAAGGGAAAATGGGGCTCTTGCTTCAATCGGATGCGAGTACCAGATCCTCGATGACCGTAATCACCCTGATGCCTTACTGGGAATACCCGGCACCCGTACCCTTGCGGGGCTGTATGATCTTATAGCTCCGAAGAACAAGAGGGACAACGGTTTCGACCAGTGGAGCAGGGCAATCATTATTGTCAACGGGAATATGGTACAGCACTGGCTCAATGGTTTCCTTACCGTGGAGTATGAAAAAGGCACTGAGGCATGGAAGGAAGTTGTGGCTGCAAGCAAGTTCAGCAAGATTAAGGGATTCGCCGAAGTAGAGGAAGGAAGGATACTGTTGCAGGATCACGGCGACATGGTGTGGTTCAAAAACATAAAGATCAGGGAATTCTGACATTCCGGTTCATTTCAGCCCTCCGTCCGGATATAGTATGAAGTGATTGCATGCAGGATTTTGAAGAGTCGGGGAACCGGCTTCGGATTGAGGTAAATTCTTTTTTATAACTTTACCCTGAAAAGAAATCTAAAATTCGCAGCCATGAAGAAAATTCTTTCCTTCTTTATTGTTGTCACACTTATCCTTGCATACTCATGCAAAGAAGATAAATCGGACAGGTTCAATTTCCTTACCGGCACTGTCTGGACTCCTGTCAGCCTGCTAGCAAATGGCGTGGATGCAACTGGACCAGGCGGACTGCTTGAAGGTTTTGTCGGGGACGCTGAATTCAATGAAGACGGGACAGGTACCTTCGGCACTTATACTGGTGAGTGGATGTTTGCCGCCGCTGAGGAAAAGCTTGTTATAACAACTACTTCGCTGCCTATATCAGTAACATTGACAATTACTGAACTTACTGCAACATCACTCAAGCTCCAGGGAAGCGTTCCTGATCTGCAGAACCTGACTGGTCCGGCAATCCCGATAGAGATGACATTCAGAGCAAAATGATCCGTAGCTTAATTGCGGCATTATTTATTACAGGTGCTGCGCTGCCGGGCAATGCTCAGACAGGGGTAACCGTAAGCGGAACCATAACTGACTTCCATACAAGAGAACCTCTTGCCGGAGTGTATGTAGTTTACGGCAGGCAACTTGGAACAATCAGTGATGAAAAGGGATTTTATTCATTCATCACTACTGAAAGAAGGGTAACAGTTTCATTCAGGTTCATCGGCTACGAACCCGCCATAAGGGAGATCAATTTAAGCCAAGGAGAGCCGGTAAGGCTTGACATCGGAATGGAGATGAAGCTCCGGGAGATCGACCAGATTGTTGTAAGCGCCGACAGGATTGAAAAGAGGGTTGCTGAGCTCTCTGTTTCAATGAATGTGGTCAAACCATCAGTAATTTCGCAAAACCATATAACTGAGATTCAGGAGCTGATCAACAAGGTACCTGGCATTGAGGTCATGGACGGTCAGGCCTCAATAAGGGGAGGCAGCGGCTTCAGTTACGGGGCAGGGAGCCGGGTGCTCGCCCTTATCGACGGTCTTCCGATGCTGTCAGCTGATGCCGGAAATATAAAATGGCAATACCTCCCTCTTGAAAATCTGGCCCAGATAGAGATTATAAAAGGAGCCTCATCGGTGCTTTACGGTTCATCAGCGCTTAATGGAATAATAAATTTCAGGACAGCCGATGCAGATAATATCCCGGTGACTCAATTCCATACTGAAGCAGGGATATACGGGAAACCCAGGAACAAGGACTGGGTCTGGTGGGATACACCCAGAGTCTTTTCGAATGTTTCTTTCTCGCACCTTAGAAAGGAAGGGAATACGGATATTGGTGCAGGGGCTAATATCTTCATCGATGAAGGATACAGAAGGCTTAACGGGGAGAAGCTTGCAAGGGCAAACCTGAAGATCAGACATAACAGCTCCCGCATTGAAGGCCTTGGCTACGGAGTTGCATTAAATGCCGGATACAATTCAAAGAAGGATTTTGTGCTTTGGGAGGATGCTGAAACCGGAGCTCTTAAACAGTCACCAACAACAGCCAACGAATATCGCGGTACTTTCCTTACAGTCGATCCTTTTATTTCGTATAAAAAGACCGGTCGGTTCAGACATGATCTGAGGCTGAGGTACCAGTCTACCCTCAACAGGCTTCCGGATAGCGAACAGAATAACAGTGATGCCAATTCCCTTTATGCCGAATACCAGCTTTGGTACAGGCTGCATGATATTGCAGATTTAACCGCAGGCCTTTCGGAGAATTACAGCGTTGTAAAATCCAACTTTTTCGGCGACCATACGGGATTTAATATGGCAGCGTTCACCCAGGTTGAAATCAGGCCGCTCGACAGGCTCAAGGCTGTTGCGGGTGTAAGACTTGAAAATTATTCCCTCGACGGCACCAACAGCGAGCTTGTACCGATAATAAGGGCGGGACTGAACTGGCAGGCGGCGGAAATGACCTTCCTCAGGGCTTCATTCGGACAGGGTTACCGTTATCCGTCAATAGCCGAGAAATTCGCAGCAACTACGATCGGATCGATAAGAATAATAGCAAACCCAGGCATCCTTTCAGAATCGGGATGGAGCGCCGAAGCAGGAATAAAACAAGGTATCCTGATTGGAAATATAACCGGGCAGGCAGATCTCTCAGCTTTCCTGATCCAGAACTCGAACATGATAGAATATATGTTCGGGGCTTATCCCGAAGGATTCGGGTTCATGGCCACAAACGTCGAACAATCGCGGGTTTACGGGCTTGAGGCTGAACTGCTTCTGGCCAGAACCTTCGGGGATCTCCGTACATCAATGTCTGGAGGCTACACATACATGTATCCCGTTGAGTTTAACAAATACACACACCAGAATACGGATACTTACCTGAAATACAGAAGGAAACACTCCGGTGTCCTCTCTCTCGATGCTCAGATGAAGCGAACTTCAATCGGGCTCAGCCTTTATATGAGGTCTAAGATCCTCAATATTGATGAAGTGTTCATTACAACTCCCATACTGCCGGGTTT
>CAZKTX010000152.1:0-5602 GCA_964555805.1 uncultured Rikenellaceae bacterium | reverse complement strand
CCGACCTTACAATTATGGAGGAAGGGACAGAACTTCTTACAAGGCTGAAGAAAGCTCTTGTAGACAAGGATGCATCGATGAAGTTTCCGATGTTCACATCCTGTTCTCCAGGCTGGATAAAATTCATTGAGCACAAATACCCTGAGTTTCTTCCTAACCTGTCGACCTGCAAATCGCCGCAGCAGATGTTCGGCGCCCTTGCGAAAACCTTTTACGCAGATAAGAAACAGATTGATCCGTCAAAAGTCGTATCAGTTTCAGTTATGCCGTGCGTTGCAAAGAAATATGAGGCTGACAGGCCTGAAATGAGGGCAAGCGGATACAAGGACATCGATTTCGTTCTTACTACACGAGAGCTTGCTGTAATGATAAAGCAGGCTGGTATTGATTTCAGGAATCTTGAGCCTTCCGGCTACGACTCGGTAATGGGGGGCTCGACTGGTGCCGCAGTTATATTCGGAGCCACCGGCGGTGTGATGGAAGCTGCACTCAGGACAGCATACGAAATAGTAACAGGCAGGGAGGTCCCGTTTGCAAACCTTAACATTACTCCTGTGAGAGGACTGGAGGGCGTTAAGGAAGCCACTGTGAAAATCGAAGGATGCACTGATGACTGGAAATTCCTCGAAGGTGCTGAACTTAAAGTCGCAATTGCGCATGGACTTGTAAATGCAAACAAAATCATGGCTGATGTGCGCGAAGGGAAATCACCCTATCATTTTGTTGAAATCATGGCATGTCCGGGAGGCTGTATCGGCGGAGGCGGACAACCTATCCCCACGAGCAGGGAGATCAGGCAGAACAGGGTTAATGCAATCTATTCAGAGGACGAGAGCATGGTACTTAGAAAGTCGCATGAGAACCCCGACGTAATAGCGATTTACAATGAGTTTCTCGGAAAGCCAAACAGCCACAAGGCTCATGAACTTCTTCACACCCACTATTTTGAAAGGGACAACTATTAGAAAATATTTTGTAATTTGACAGCCGGCATTTTATAATGCCGGCTTTTTTTTGAGTAACGGTTTTCAGGACAAATTATCCTGAGAATGGCGGGGTGGAATTAAAAAAAAGATACATGGAAAAGGGTGAACTTAAGATAGCAACGGCGCAATTCGAGAACAGGAGCGGAGACAAAGAGTACAATCTTTCGGTTATTGAAACTCTTGCCGGACAGGCGGCTACGGCAGGGGCGGATGCAATTGCTTTTCATGAGTGTTCACTTACAGGTTATACGTTTGCCGGGAAGTTATCCGAAAACGAACTTCTTGATGTTGCTGAGCGCATACCTGACGGACCGGGCACTTCAGCTCTTATAAAAATTGCCCGGAAGCATAACATATTCGTTCTGGCAGGTCTTTTTGAAAAGGACGAGAATGGAAAAATATTCAAGGCCTACATCTGTGTTGGTGGTGACGGGCTCGTGGCAAAGCATCGGAAGATACATCCCTTCATACATCCTGCAATTATCCCCGGCGACCGCTATACTGTATTTGACCTGAAGGGATGGAAGTGCGGCATACTTATCTGCTACGATAACAATGTGATTGAGAATGTAAGAGCCACAGCCCTGCTGGGAGCAGAAATACTGTTCATGCCTCATGTTACAATGTGCACCCCTTCGCCGCGTCCGGGAGCAGGATTCGTGGACCCTCAGCTATGGATCAACCGGCATGCCGATCCTGAATCATTGCGAAAAGAATTCGACGGACCAAAGGGCAGGGAATGGCTTATGCTCTGGCTTCCGGCCCGTGCTTATGACAATGGAATTTACGTTGTGTTCTCCAACCCGATAGGAATGGATGACGATCAGCTTAAAAACGGCTGTTCAATGATAATCGATCCGTTTGGCGCGATCGTTGCCGAGTGCAGGGAACTTGGAGACTGCTTTGTTTCTGCGAAACTTAACCGGCAGAAGCTTGAGGATGCCGGAGGCTTCAGGTATACGAGGGCACGGCGCCCCGATCTTTACAGGGATATAATTGGCAGAGATCATACGGCGGTTCAGAAAGTGGCCTGGTTGAAAGGCAAAGGTAAATTTCCGGGATAGCCGGCATTTTTATATTTTTGTGCTGATTTCTGTAATTTCTCACTGAGCTTTACATATATGGAAATTCGTTACGACTGGAAAACAAAACTCTTCAGCAAGAAGTTTGAAATATATCAGAACGAACAACTAAAGGGAGAGCTGTTCAAGGAGGGATTGTCGCGAAAGGTTACAGGTGAGCTGAATACGAAGAGATTTCAGTTTGAGACAAAAGGCTTCTTCAGGACTGAAACAACAGTAACTGACCTCCAGCGACATGTTGAAGTCGGGAAGATTAATTATTTTATTTGGAAAAAAAGTACGATTGTTCTGTTCAAGGGAATGGAATATAAATGGAAATTTGAGAATTTTATTTGTTCCCGCTGGAGCCTGAGTGATGAAAGCAGAGTGCTTATTAAATATCATTCAAATGCATTTACAGGTATGATCGAGTCATACACAACCGATGAAATGCTTATATTATCAGGATTCTATATCAGGAACTACCTCAAGCAAAGATCGGCAACGATTGCAGCCGCCTCATAGTACTCCGGACCTGTGATTATTCTTTTGATTAATGAGAAAGATCATCCATATCGACATGGATGCTTTTTTTGCATCCATCGAGCAGCTTGACAATCCGGAGCTCCGCGGTAAACCTGTTGCAGTAGGAGGGAGCGGTATCCGGCATGTTGTAGCTGCAGCGAGCTATGAAGCACGCAAATTCGGAGTTCATTCAGCCATGCCTTCGGTGACGGCCAGGAAGTTGTGTCCTGAACTGATTTTTGTGAGGCACAGATTTGATCGTTATCACCAGCTGTCGGAAAATATACTTGAAATATTCAGGGAGTTCACTGATCTCGTCGAACCTCTCTCGATCGATGAAGCATTTCTTGATGTTACAAACGACAAAAAAGGGATGGGATCCGCCACTCTTATTGCAAGAACAATAAAGAAGGAAATTAAGACAAAAACAGGTCTGACTGCTTCTGCAGGAATATCAGTAAACAAGTTCCTGGCAAAGATAGCATCCGATATGGACAAGCCTGACGGATTATACCTTATAGCCCCTGATAAGGCTGCGGAATTTATAGAGAAGCTGCCTATTGAAAAATTTTTCGGCATTGGCAGGGTTACTGCTGCAAAAATGCACAGGCTTGGCATACACTGCGGAGCCGACCTTAAGAAGTGGGACCTTCTTTCTCTGATAAGGAACTTCGGTAAATCCGGCAGGTTCTATTACGATATTGCAAGGGGGATCGATGAACGCCCCGTGGAAGTCAATTCGGAGCGGAAGTCGGTAGGCACCGAGCTTACTTACGAAAAGGACCTTACAACCCAGTTTGAGATAATCGCAGAACTTTACAAAGTCGAAAAGGAGTTGATGGAAAGAATTGAAAATGCGGGTGTTACGGGAAGAACAGTCACAGTAAAGGTTAAGTTTTCCGATTTCAGGCAGATAACAAGAAGCAGGACTTTGCCTGATTATATCCGTTCGTTCGGGAAACTTCATGAGGAAGTCACAGGAATAAGAAAGTCGCTCGATCTTACAGGAAGCAGGATCAGACTGCTGGGAGTAAGTATTTCAAATCTGGAGACTGATGATTGCTCCGACAGGCAGCTGGAGCTGTTTGATGATGATGATCCTATTTATTAAAGTCTGCTTCGGTTTCAAACTCCCTGAAAAAATTATCCAGAATCAGATATCTTTTCCTGTGCTTTTCTATCAGAGTAGTATGTTCACCAAACCATGATTCAAGGTTCCGGAACCTGTTTGCAGCATTCTTTCTGATCTCATCCGCGATTTTTTCAGGTGCGACACAGCGCTCAATGTAAATCTCAAGGTAACGATAGATTCCTGTATATCCGAAGGCATCCATGTCGTCTGCAGCAGCAAGTATTACAAGAATCATGTTTTTTTCTTCAAGTCCTGACGGATACTCCTTATCGTCGTGTTTTTCAATTGCTTCGAGCATGTCGGTGAAGCCTGATAAGTCAAGGTTTAGTCCTGACAGGAATTCCTCAGTCAGCTTCCGGCTATGGGAACCGTGGTCAATGCCGGTTGTGACTGTCATCCCCAGGTCGTGAAGCCAACATGCGATTAAAGTCTTGCAGTAAAAGTCGAGCGAGTGGGGATTGCTTTGATTTTCAGTGCTTATCAGCAATTCCCGTGCGAAGTTCCAGACTCTCCGGTGGTGTCTGATGTCGTGTGAAAAAAGTGTTCTGTTGCCCCACTTACGGGCAAAAAAAACTTCAAGAGCCTGCTGATACATGTTTTCAGCAAGCCCAGGGGTATTAATAATATCCATTTATTTGTTGAAGAAATTAAAAGCAGGCCCTTCCGGAAGGCTGCCTTCTACCCGCATCTATTTGAGCATGCTTTCTGCAAGATCGAGGATTGTGGTATCATCAAAAGTCACTATTCCGCCTCCCGGACCCTGTTCGTAATGAACGCCAACACACTGTCCAAGTTTAAAATTTGTTCCTCCGAAGTAGTTTCTGACAGTTTCTTCATGCAGATCCAGCTTCTCTGCAATCCTTTTCATACTACCGGAGGGCAATTGGTCTTTGATCTTCCGGAGTTCATTGAATGTGATTGTCTTTGCCATGATAGCGGAATTAAGTTAATATAAAATTCAGTACAATAACCTTACCAAAGTTAAGGATAAATCGGCATAAAAAAAATCAAATATTCATATTTGGAACTTCCCTGAATAATTAAGCAAGGTAATCTTCCGGACTCTTTCGCATGGCAGGATGTTCCTTCACAGCTTACTGAGATATCCGAGGAACAGATCCATCGCTTTTCTTTTGAGTTCGTCAAGATTATAATCAATATTATTTTTAAGATAATCCTTTAATGCCTTACCTGTTATGGTTCCTGTATTTTCAAACCTTTCAGCCACCCTGTCGATGTTATTGACTCCCAGGGCGAGCGCTTTGTTGAAATCGCAGATAAAATCCGCAGGGAGTTCCTGATTGGCGATCCAGCAGGCAAATACGAAGGGCAGACCGGTGAAATTCTTCCATTCCTCAGCCAGATCAATACTGCAAGCATATCTGTTTTCAAGTTCAAAGCATTGATCGCCGATCAATACAACAGCATCATCGCGTCCGACTGATTTGAAATCAAATCCTTCGGTTGTATTGATCCATTCCGGTTCCCTAAGCCAGAAATTCCGTGCGATAACTTTTATCAGATTCACCGATGTTCTGGATCTGTAATCCAGGAACACCCTTTTTGCGGTTTCAGGCTTTGAATCGCTCATTAATTGCACAGTTCTAACCTTTCCGTTGGCGCCTATGCAGTAATCCCCGATTATACGTGATCCTTCAATCAACGGTATTGCAGCCACCGGAACAAGCCCGAGATCAGCCCTTCCCGAGATCAGCCTGGCGGCGCATTCCGACGGATGATCTGTCCCGATGAGAGCCCGGCTTTCAAATCCGCTTTCTGTGAGTCCATAAATAAAAGGATATGTGTTTGCGTACCTTACGGCTGATATTCTGATTTTCTGCATTACTTGTAATTTGGAGCGTCTAAAATAGTACTTTTGTATTCATATTGGAACTAAG
>CAZKTX010000151.1:2656-5624 GCA_964555805.1 uncultured Rikenellaceae bacterium | reverse complement strand
CCTTGGTGGAAGATGATCATTGTTATTATTGAAACCCCCTTCCCGACCTTCCCCCACGGGGGAAGGAGCTCTCAGCGGGAGGAATTCATTTCCCTTTTGGGGATTATGCTATCGAGATTCCCCACGTGGGCAGCAGGCGTCAAGGCCTTTCCCCCGTGGGGGAAACGGGAAAGGGGGTAAGAATAAATAAAAATGGAAAAATGTACCTGACAACTTTTATATATAATAGGTTAATAATATTTTAATAACAGTTTTTAAATTTCTTGCCGACTAAGAAAACAACATAAATATATGAACCTCAACAATTTTACTCTTAAAGCCCAGGAATCGGTTCAGAAGGCATTCACTATCGCGGATGCAAAAGGACAGCAGGCGATCGAATGTGCCCATCTACTTCATGGGGTTATAAGCGAGGCTGAGAGTATCACAACCTGGCTTTTCGGAAAGCTCGGTGTGAACTCTTCCTCTGTTATGAAGGATATGGAAAAGATAATTGACACATATCCCAGGGTCACCGGCGGTGAGCCGTATCTGTCATCGGGAGCTTCGGAGGCGCTTAGGAAGGCAAACGATCACGCTTCCTCGATGAAGGATAAATTTGTAACTACGGAGCACATTCTGATGGGCATCCTCGATACCTCCGACAGGGCATCACAGCTTCTCAAGGACTATGGCATTTCGATGAAGGATCTCAGGTCGGCCGTCAATGAACTTCGAAAAGGAGCCACTGTCGATAGTCCGACTTCCGAAGATACTTTCGACTCGCTGAACAGGTATGCTGTAAATCTGAATGAAAGGGCCAGGACAGGCAAGCTGGATCCGGTTGTGGGCCGCGACGAGGAGATAAGAAGGATACTTCAGATACTAACACGAAGGACCAAGAACAATCCAATCATGATAGGTGAGCCCGGTGTCGGCAAAACTGCAATTGCAGAAGGGATAGCCCACCGGATAATAAGAGGCGATGTACCCGAGGACCTTAAGTCGAAGACTATCTATTCGCTCGATATGGGTGCTCTGATCGCGGGTGCCAAGTACAAGGGTGAATTCGAGGAGCGGCTGAAGTCAGTTGTAAACGAGGTCATCTCCGCAAACGGTTCTATAGTACTTTTCATCGATGAGATACATACTCTTGTGGGGGCCGGTAAATCTGAAGGCGCCATGGATGCTGCAAACATCCTCAAGCCTGCCCTGGCCCGTGGTGAACTGAGGGCAATCGGAGCCACTACCCTGAATGAGTACCAGAAATACTTTGAAAAGGACAAAGCACTTGAAAGACGATTCCAGATAGTGATTGTCGATGAGCCCGGAAGGGAGGACTCCATATCAATACTCCGCGGCATAAGGGAAAAATATGAGACACATCACAAGGTTATTATCCGCGACGAAGCAATAATTGCAGCCGTTGATCTTTCAACCCGTTACATAACTGACAGGTTCCTTCCCGATAAAGCCATCGACCTTATCGACGAGGCTGCCTCGAGGCTAAGGCTCCAGATGAACTCCGTTCCTGATGAGATAGACGAAGTGACAAGGGCAATCACAAGGCTTGAAATTGAGAGGGAGGCCATCAGGCGTGACGAGGATAAGGTGAAGGAAAACGAGATATCTGCTGAACTTGCTGAACTTCAATCGAAAAGGGATGAACTTACTGCCGCCTGGAAAGGTGAAAAGGATATGATAGAAAAGGTTCAGGAGAAGAAAGAGGAGGTTGAAACACTCAGGTTCGAAGCTGATGAGGCTGAGCGCAAAGGCGACTACGGCAGGGTGGCAGAGATTCGTTATGGAAAAATTATAGGCCTCGAAAAGGAGATTGAAAAGCTGAAAGATCAGATAGATAAGAAGAGGAGCAAGGGCTCCCTTGTTCAGGAAGAGGTAAGGTCGGAGGACATTGCTGAGGTAGTTGCCAAATGGACAGGCATTCCCGTTACAAGGATGCTTGAAAGTGAAAAGGAAAAGCTTCTCCGGCTCGAAGATGAACTGCATCTCAGGGTAGTAGGTCAGGATGAAGCGATCAGGGCGGTTTCAGATGCCGTCAGACGATCGAGGGCAGGACTTCAGGATTCAAAAAGGCCGGTTGGATCATTTATCTTCCTCGGAACAACAGGTGTCGGCAAAACTGAACTTGCAAGAGCTCTGGCCGAATTTCTTTTCAATGACGAAAACCTGATGACACGGATCGACATGTCGGAGTATCAGGAACGTCATTCCGTTTCGCGCCTTATCGGGGCGCCTCCGGGATATATTGGCTATGAGGAAGGCGGCCAGCTGACTGAAGCCGTGCGGCGTAAACCATATTCAGTAGTGCTTCTCGATGAAATCGAAAAAGCACATCCCGATCTGTTCAACCTTCTTCTCCAGGTCCTTGATGATGGGAGACTTACCGACAACAAGGGAAGGACTGTAAACTTCAGAAATGTAATCGTAATAATGACTTCAAACCTGGGGTCGGAACTGATCCGCGACAGGATGGACAAGTGGAACAACAATATGCCTGAAAAAGAGGCGGAGGCCCTTCGCAGGGAGTTGTTCATGCTCCTGAGGAAATCCCTGCGGCCGGAATTTCTTAACAGGGTTGATGAAATTGTAATGTTCAGCCCCCTTAATCTTGAACAGATAAGAGAAATAGTGAAAATCCAGCTGAACAATGTAAGGAAAGTGCTGGCAAACAGTAATCTTAAGCTTGAGGTTTCCGATGAAGCTATCGACTGGCTTGCACGTAACGGCTTTGATCCTCAATCCGGCGCACGTCCGGTTAAACGATTGATTCAGAAGGAAATAATAAATGAACTTTCAAAGGAGATTATCTCCGGCAGATTTCCGAGGGAAAGTACAGTTGAAGTTGATGTGGAAGACGACCGTCTGGTCTTTAGTAACAGCAGGAATTAAAACTCCACCGGCATCCGGCTCGTACGCCCTCCACCTTCGCTAAAGCTACGGTGGACACTGTGCGCCGTGAGCCCTTCTT
>CAZKTX010000151.1:0-2556 GCA_964555805.1 uncultured Rikenellaceae bacterium | reverse complement strand
CGCCCTCCACCTTCGCTAAAGCTACGGTGGACACTGTGCGCCGTGAGCCCTTCTTACCTGAACGACCTGATACATGCGCTAAGGTCATCATAGATATCAAAAATCGTATGAAGATGAAGTGTATGGAACAATTCAACGGCCCTTGGCCCGGGGTTTGCGAATTTGAGGACCCCGATATTGCTTTTTGCAGCCTTGTGCAGTGAAAGAAAGCATGCGAAGCCTGAACTGTCAATGTATTCAACCCCCTTAAGATCGATTATAACCTTTGCACTCGGATTGTCAAACACCTTGCTTACACCTTCCTTTATCTCCTCTATCGTTGTGGCGTTTATCCTTTTGACAGCGAAAGTCACAATGTCGATCTTATCCCTCTTTTCTATGTTGATCATGTCTGTCATCACTAACGTTTGTTTACCAGTTCATCGAGTTCCTCAAGGGCATGCCTGGTTTCGTCCTCAAAACGTTGAATATATGATTGATACTTTTCAGCGTTTTTCCCATCCTTTGCTTCGGTTTCAAAAATTTTGAGCATGTTCGCCAAACTGTCCATGCCCATAATTGCAACTGACGATTTGGCTTTGTGGGCAAGGTTGCCCATGGCCTGGTTATTACCACCCGCAAAATGTTCCTTCAATTCGCTGTTGAACTCGTTGACCTGGTCGCGGAACATTCCGATAAGTTCCTTAAGCAGGTCGGAATCCCCGCCGGCTACCATTTCGAGATATTCGGTATTGATGTATTTAAAATTCATGATTTGATTGTCCTTTTAAACTCTTATCAAAACTGTATATATAACAGATATAACAGGATTTTATTTTACCGGTATGTGCTATCTTTTAGGAGACCGCGACGGTTAATATAGTGTTGAATAATCGTTCGGGAGTTCTAAAATATATTCTATTTTTATCAGTTAATACTACAGGTTGCCTGGCGTTGATTTCAGGCGGAAATACGAATTCTAAAACAAATTTCTCCATTAATGAAGAATACTGTCTTTACAAAGTTTCATGAGGAAGCCGGAGCCAGAATGGTTCCCTTTGCAGGCTTCAACATGCCGGTTGAATATACCGGGATAACTGAGGAACATATTGCAGTCCGTCAGAGTGTCGGCGTATTTGATGTTTCCCACATGGGCGAGTTTTGGGTGTCCGGTCCTTCCGCCCAGAAATATCTTCAGCATATAACTTCAAATGATGTCGCTGCCCTGTGGGACGGTAAGGTCCAGTATTCATGCTTCCCAAACGGGAGCGGAGGAATTGTCGACGACCTGCTCATTTACAGGTTCAGTCAGGATAAGTACCTTCTTGTTGTTAACGCGGCAAATATCGAAAAGGACTGGACCTGGTGCGTTAAGAATGCCGGGCTTTTTGGAATTGAACCGGGAAGAGACCTGATTAATGCATCGGATGATATTGCACAGCTTGCAATTCAGGGTCCCTTTGCAATGAAGGCAATGCAAAAACTGACTTCAGCACGTGTAATCGAAATGGAGAATTACTCATTCCGGATCGTTGAGTTTGCAGGGATTAAGGATGTAATATTCTCTACTACAGGCTACACGGGTGAACCTGGTTGTGAGGTCTATGTCAGGAACGAAGAGGCTCCAAAATTGTGGAACGCTATATTTGAAGCCGGCAGGGAATTCGGGATCAGGCCTGTCGGGCTGGGTGCAAGGGATACTCTGCGTCTCGAAATGGGTTATTGCCTGTATGGTCACGATATCGATGATACTACTTCACCGATTGAAGCCGGGCTCGGGTGGATAACAAAATTTTCACCTAACAAGGATTTCATTGACAAGGAATTGCTTCTTAAACAGAAGGAAGAAGGAGTGAACCGCAGGCTGAAGGGTTTTGTAATGGTCGACCGCGGAATTCCGCGCCAGCATTATGAGGTAGTCGATGCAAACGGCAATATAATAGGAGCAGTGACATCGGGGACAATGTCGCCAATGATGAAGCAGGGAATCGGGATGGCATACATTCAGAAAGGATTCTGGAAAGCAGATACTGAAATCTTCATAAGGATCAGAAATAAGGACCTCAAAGCCAAAGTAGTAAACTTTCCTATCTACAACAAAAGTTGAGATAAGGTGATTTACGCCTGACCTGATGCAAAAACTTAATATCGAGACTTGTTTTTCTCCCGCCCTTTACGAGCCTGAAAGGCATGCGGGATCAATAGTCGTTGTAATCGATATACTGCGCGCTACATCAGCAATATGTACTGCCTTTGAACATGGAGCCGCGTCAATTATTCCTGTAGCCACCGTGCCTGAAGCAAAGGAATATAAGGAGAAAGGGTATCTGGTTGCGGCTGAGCGTGACGGCTTTGTCCTCGATTTTGCTGATTTCGGCAACTCCCCCTTTAACTTTACTCCTGAGAAAGTTGAAGGAAAAACAATAGTCTACAGCACTACAAACGGAACCGGAATAATATCGCTGGCTTCTTCAGCCGGTTCAATTTTAATAGGATCTTTCCTTAACATCACTGCAATCGTAACCTGGATCAGGGAGCAGCGGAAGGATGTGGTTCTCTTCTGTTCCGGATGGAAGA
>CAZKTX010000150.1:0-5711 GCA_964555805.1 uncultured Rikenellaceae bacterium | reverse complement strand
ATATTGCAAGCTCCGAAGTTGAGCCAAACCTGTTCTTCACCGACCTCAGCAGACGGTAAATGTAATTGTTGTCCCCCTCGAAGTAGAGAACGACATCCACTATATGTTCCAGGACTTTCGGCCCTGCAAGCGTGCCGTCCTTTGTTATGTGTCCGATCAGAATCACCGGTGTTCCGGTAATCTTTGAATACTTGAGAAGACTGGCTGAGCATTCCCTTACCTGCGATACAGTTCCGGCCGAGGAATCGAGTATCCCTGTATGAATTGTCTGGATTGAATCAACTATTATAAGCTCCGGCTTAATATTGTCTGCCTGCACAAGTATGTTCTCAAGGTCGGTCTCACTGTATAAATAGCAGGCTGGATTTGCCTTCTTTATCCTTCTGGCCCTGAGACTTATCTGTTCTTCGCTTTCCTCCCCCGATACATAAAGGACCTTTTTCTCAGCAAGTGCAAGGGCAATCTGAAGTGCAAGGGTCGATTTACCAACTCCGGGTTCGCCCCCGAGCAGAATAAGCGATCCGGGAACAATGCCGCCTCCAAGCAACCTGTCGAGCTCTGCAACGCCTGTTTTCTGCCTGTTCTGTTCATCAGAACTGACATTGATGAGCAACTCGGGCTTCTTTTTTTCCTTCCCCTGAAGATATGTCCTTTCGTGGGGAGCGACAGGCGCAATTATCTCTTCGTGATAGGTGTTCCATTCCTTGCATGCAGGACATTTTCCTATCCATTTCGGAGATTCCGCCCCGCAATTCTGGCAAACGAAAACTGTCTTCGGCTTAGCCATTGTTTATTTCTTTTCGGTTCCTTCCTGAAAGCATCCAGAAAGCCAATACTCCAAGCACAAGAACAAGAAGAAGCTGCGATTCGTGTGTCAGTATTGCATATGCCGAGGCATCCTCGATACTTACCCCTTCAACGAAAGCTATTCCTCTTGAGACAAAATAGTGGAACGCGCCAATGCCTCCCTGAACCGGCGCCGACATAGCAAGACTGCCAATTACAAGGATGAAGAGAGAGTTTCCGAATGAAAGGTGAGAAGTGCTCTCGATACTGAATACTGCAACCCAGGTCATCATTGAATAGCTGAACCAGATAAGTATTGTATGAAAGATGAATTCCCATCCTCTTTTAAGCCTTAGAATTGTACGAAAACCATTAATTACCCCTCTTGCAATATCGAATATCTTTGAGAAGAAACGTATTGTCCGGAGTTTCTTTTTGTACTTTATCAGCAGGAGAAGCGAAAGAGCCGAAACGATGATCAGGATCGCCCAGAGTATCCATGCGGATCCGAATGGGGAAAGCACCTTCTCGCGAAAAGGCACCAGGATCGCCTCGTTCAGATAGTCCCTTATCTTCGATCCGCTTGTAAAAAACACGCCGAACATGATTGCAAGCATTGAAAGAAAATCGATTGTACGCTCCAGTACAACCGTACCCACAAGCTGATCGACAGGAATGTTTTCCTTCCGGCCGAGAGTCACGCATCTTGTTATCTCACCTACCCTTGGAAGAGCAAGGTTTGCAAGGTATCCTGTTATCATCGAATGAAATGTGTTCCGGAATCCCGGATTATATCCGAGGGGGTTGATCAGGATCATCCACCGGCGAGCCCTGCTGAGGTATGCTATGAGTCCGAAAAAAATGGATACTATCAGCCATTCATAATTTGCGCCGACAAGGCTATCCTTGAGCGCTTTAAAATCGACAGTCCTGAAAGCAATCCACAGGAGCAGGATGCCGATGGCCAGAAAAGCAATGACCTTGGCGGCCTGTATTAAAGTCTTCCTCAATATCAGATCAGTTTATTAGTATTTGAATCGGGGAAAATGATCCATGGCCTGAATCCTTTTGCCTCTTCAAAATCCATTGATGCAAATGACATAATAAGCAGGATGTCGTTGATCTGAGCTTTTCGGGCAGCAGCCCCGTTGAGGCTTACAATGCCCGATCCTCTTTCACCCCTGATTACATAGGTCTCGAGTCTCTCCCCGTTGTTTATATTGACCACCAGAACCTTCTCATTCTCTATCAGACAGGCGGCATCCATAAGATCCTCGTCAATGGCGATGCTTCCCATATAGTTCAGGTTGGCCTCGGTGACCTTCACCCTGTGGATCTTGGATTTAAGCACTTCAATATGCATTCCGTGAAGTCGGTTTAATTGTTACTGTGTGCAAAGTTAATAACCTTTTGATTCACATCACAGGTACTTCTACATTATCTATCAACCTGACGCTCCCCGCTTTCACAGCGATGCATCCGTAATATCGTTTCCCCTCTTCAATCTCATCTTTCGAATGCAAAGTCTTCAGCTCGGTGTCGTCGGCTATTTCATAGTATTCGACACTGAAACCTCCGGCATTTTCTATTTTATTTATTACATGTTCCCTGATTGCAGGTATGTCGTGATCCATTATCATGGCGGCAGCCTCCGAGAGCGCCGAGTATATTATTCCGGCCTTTTTCCTGAGTTCCGGCTCAAGGCGCCGGTTTCGGCTGCTCATTGCAAGACCGTCAGCCTCCCTGATGATCGGATTGCCGATTATTTCAACTTTACTCCCGGTCTGCCTTACAAGCTCCCTGATCACTGCAAGCTGCTGGAAGTCCTTCTGCCCGAAAAAGGCCTTATCCGGTTTCACAATGTCAAAAAGCCTGCTTACAACCTGGGCAACTCCGTTGAAGTGACCAGGCCTGTGGAGCGCTTCCATTACATTGCCGAGGTTACCGAAAACGAATTCACGACTGTCCTTCTCCGGATAGATCTCCCTGTCATCAGGAATGAAAACAATATCCTTTTCCCTCATCACGGTTCCAAGCAACTCAAGATCGCTTTCGGGAGTACGCGGATAATTAAGCAGATCGTTATTGTCGTTGAACTGGGTCGGATTTACATAAATACTTACAACAACAAGCGGGCAGCTTCCCATCGCATTCCGTACAAGCGACAGATGCCCCTGGTGAAGCGCACCCATTGTGGGCACAAACCCCATAGGCGACATTTTTGCTGATCTGACTGCCATGCGAAGCTTACGAACAGTACGGACTGTTTGCATAAAACGAGAATTTTATGCAAACGTAAGAGAAAATAAAAGAAATGGTTTAGGGGATATGAAATAAATTAAACACGAATGACTGAAAGAATGCTTATCCAAGGTGTTGATTATATTGTCATTTTTTATTATTATCTTTGCACTTTGTTACGGAATGGCATATCCAGGAGGGTAAATGGAAAGCAAAAAAGTACTGTTCATCTCGCAGGAGATAACTCCATATTTAAATGAAACCAAGTTATCGAAGATAGGAAGATATCTTCCGCAGGGCATTCAGGAAAGAGGAAAGGAAATCAGGACCTTCATGCCAAGGTATGGGAGCATAAATGAAAGAAGGAACCAACTGCATGAAGTGATAAGGCTTTCGGGGATGAATCTGATAATCGACGATACCGATCACCCGCTTATTATAAAGGTTGCTTCAATCCAATCGGCCCGGATGCAGGTTTACTTTATCGACAATGATGATTATTTTCAGCGGAAACATACTGTAAACGATGCGGCAGGCCGCGAATTTGATGATAATGACGAACGTGCTCTCTTCTTTGCGCGGGGTGTTATCGAGACTGTAAAGAAACTCAGATGGGCTCCGGACCTCGTCCATTGCCACGGATGGATGACATCACTCGTCCCTGTTTATCTCAGGAGTATCTATCACGACGATCCCCTGTTCCATAATTACAAGATCATCTATTCAGTTTATAATAACGATTTCAAGATTCCTTTCAGAACAAATTTCGCCGATAAGCTCAGATATGACGGGATTGACGGGGAAAGCCTCAAGCTGGTTAAAACACCCGATTTTCTAAACGTCTCCAAACTGGCAATAAAATATTCCGATGCAGTCATAATCGGCAGCGAGGATATAAACCCCGAACTTGAAAAACACCTCACTACAATCGGAAAACCGGTCCTTCCTTTCCAGGACGAATCGGTATACCTCGATGCCTATAATGATTTTTATGATACAATACTCTCCTGAGTATCTTTGCTGTATTATCTGTTTTTCAGCAATATTTTCTTAATTTTCTTCGTTTTTTTAGCTGCCAGGAACAAAAGACTGTTCCTGTATTAACAATTAAAATCTGAAGTAAATGTGTGGAATAGTAGGCTACATCGGGTCCAAACCCGCAAGAGAGATAGTAATTAAAGGCTTGAAACTTCTTGAATACCGGGGTTACGACTCCGCTGGTCTGGCTATTGTAAACGGCGAAACAAGGATATTCAAGTGCAAGGGAAGAGTGGAGGACCTTGAGAAAATGGTAAGCAACACCGATTTCAACGGAACCCTGGGAATGGGTCACACCCGCTGGGCCACCCATGGAGAACCCAATGAGCTTAACGCACATCCCCAGATATCCCATAAGGGTAACTTTATTGTTGTTCATAACGGGATCATTGAAAATTACGCCCTCATTAAGAAACATTTGCAGGGGAAAGGAATTCAGTTCAGCAGTCAGACCGATACCGAGGTGCTGGCAAACCTGATTGAGCACCTTTACGTTGAGGGCGACCTTACAGCCGAGGAAGCCATTACCCTGGCTCTGAACAGAGTGGAAGGGGCTTACGGACTTGTCATAATTTGCACAAAAGAGACAGACAGGCTGTTCGCTGCACGAAAAGGCAGTCCACTTGTAATCGGGGTAGGCGACGGTGAAAACTTCATAGCTTCCGATGCAACTCCGATCGTCGAATATACATCGAGGGTCATATATCTGAAAGACGATGATATAGCCATCATAAAGAAGGATGAACTTGTGCTTAAGTCCATCCGCCCTAAAAACATTGAACCCGAGGTGAAGGAGGTCGATCTGAAAATCGGCGAGATTGACAAGGAAGGCTTTGCACATTTTATGCTCAAGGAGATATTTGAACAGCCAAGAGCAATTCACGATACATTCAGGGGAAGGGTTCTTCCCGATCGCAGCAGGGTGATGCTGGGAGGGCTTCACAATGAGCTTGAGTCAATTTCAAAGGCTGAAAAGATAATAATTGTGGCCTGTGGTACTTCATACCATGCAGGATTGCTCGGGGAGTACATTTTCGAGGAATATACCCGTATCCCGGTTGAGGTTGAATACGCATCGGAGTTCCGGTACAGGGACCCGATAATAAAGAGCGGCGACATAGTGATTGCAATAAGCCAGAGCGGTGAAACCGCCGATACACTTGCTGCAATCAAGATTGCTAAGGAAAAGGGAGCGAAGGTAATTGGGATATGCAATGTCGTGGGATCAAGTATTCCCCGCGAAACCGACGCCGGTGTATATACACATGCAGGCCCCGAAATAGGGGTGGCATCAACAAAGGCATTCACAACTCAGGTAACAGTCCTTGCGATGATGGCTTTTGAAATCGGATTCATGAGGGGCACTATAGGCAGTGAAACCTATAAGGAACTTATTGATGAACTTGTCTCGGTGCCCGAAAAGATAGAAAAGGCCCTTAAGTCAAACGACCAGGCTCTTGAACTTGCAACGATCTACCAGAATAAGCGAAACGCTCTTTACCTGGGCAGGGGGTACCTGTTTCCCGTGGCTCTCGAGGGTGCCCTGAAGCTTAAGGAAATATCATACATCCATGCCGAAGGCTATCCTGCAGCCGAGATGAAACATGGCCCTATTGCCCTGATTGACGAAGATATGC
Source organism: uncultured Rikenellaceae bacterium (assembly GCA_964555805.1). Classification (GTDB taxonomy): domain Bacteria; phylum Bacteroidota; class Bacteroidia; order Bacteroidales; family VadinHA17; genus LD21. The sequence continues at coordinate 9 of CAZKTX010000150.1, read as the reverse complement.
CTGTTGTAG
>CAZKTX010000149.1:0-5805 GCA_964555805.1 uncultured Rikenellaceae bacterium | reverse complement strand
TTCCAGGCGCTTACTATATGGCGCCTCGAGTCGGGGTTTTCGCGTATCGACCTTATCACATTTGAAAGCTGGTCGATCTTACGGCCGTCGGAAGAGGGCCATGACCGCCACTGGGAACCGTAAACTGGTCCAAGGTCGCCGTTTTCATCCGCCCATTCATCCCATATTTTCACCCCGTTCTGCCTGAGGTAGGCAATGTTTGTATTTCCGGAAATAAACCACAGAAGTTCATGCAGTATCGATTTCAGATGGAGCTTCTTGGTTGTCATAAGTGGGAATCCATCCGCAAGATCGAATCTCATCTGATAGCCGAAAACGCTTATCGTCCCTGTTCCCGTCCTGTCGGCTTTCCTCGTGCCCTTGCTCAGAACATTGTCGAGGAGATCAAGATATTGCTTCATAGGCTTGCTTCACTATATTATTTTGGAGAAATCCGTGCCACCCATCCTCCGCCGGGGGCAAGGGTTACATTCAATTTATCACCGGATTTAACGCTCTTTTTCAGATGCTTGTAATCCTGTGCATGTTTGTCGGCGTTCACCCCGTCCTGGAAGATATCCATTTCATATTCCCCGGCAGGCAGGAATGAAAGATCGAGGTCGAGCTGGCGGGGGCTCCAGTCGGTCAGGCCTCCCACAAACCATTCATTTCCGGAGCGGCGGGCAAGAAGGAGAAAATCACCTGTTTTCGCGTCAAGCACCTTAATGTCGTCCCATACAACCGGAACCCTTACAATGAAATCGGTGCATTCCTGTTCCTTCATATAGTTTGAGGGGCTGTCGGAAAGCATCTGAAGAGGGCTCTCATACACAACATAGAGAGCCATCTGGTGAACCCTTGTTCCCTGGCTTGCGGGCCTTGTGAACTGGGGATTGAAGTTTGCCTGGTCCATATTCACCATCGCGCCGGGGGTATAGTCCATCGGCCCTGCGACCATCCTTGTGAACGGCAGTATAAGATTGTGTTCGGGGGTGATTGTCCTCTCCCACTTTGAATTTTCCATTCCCCTTACTCCTTCGCGGGTAAGTGCATTCGGATAGGTTCTCTGAAGGCCGTCGGGCTTGTATGACCCGTGAAAATCGATAAGCATGTGATGCTCGGCAGTCTTGCGGGCGGCTTCATAGTAGAAATTAACAATCTTCTGGTCATCCCTCTGCATGAAATCGACCTTTACTCCCTTTACACCCCATTTTTCGTAGAGCGCCACAGCCTCATCGATTTCATCCCAGAATGTTTTCCATACAACCCAGAGTATCACTCCCACGTTTTTGCTTTCTGCATATCTGCACAACTCAGGTACGTCAATTTCGGGAATTGATTTAAGCACCGAGCTTCCTATTTTGTACCATCCCTCATCGAGGACAATATATTCAATGCCGTTCCTTGAGGCAAAATCGATATAATATTTATATGTATCGTTGTTGATTCCCGACCTGAAGTCCACTCCGTAAATATTTGATGCATTCCACCAGTCCCATGCAACCTTCCCCGGCTTAATCCATTTTGTATCAACCAGCCTGTTGGGTGCGCCAAGCCTGAACACCATATCGCTTTCAACAAGCTGGCCGTCATTACCGGCAATTATAAACACCCTCCACGGAAAGGTCCTTGTGCCTTTTGTAACAGCGACATAGTCCTTTGTACCGGTCACATAGAAGTCGCGGTCGGTCAGCAGCTTTTCAGTCTCAGGGTAAGCCGGTTGCACTCCTGTAATGTTTCCCGATCCTCCGCCTCTTATCCACATTCCCGGATAGTCTTCTATATCGGCTTCTGTAAACAGGACATTTACGTCATTAGCCCTGAAGAGAGTGGGAAGGCTTGCAAGGTGCCTGCTTGTTATTGTATCAAGCGATGCAGGGTAAAATACCCTTTCATTATGCGACGTGAAACTCTCTTCGAGCGGGTACCATGCAGTGGAGCCGGCAGGGAACCGGAGATTGGCGATTTCATTTTTTATTACGATCTCATCTTTGAAGGCAGTTTCATACCTGTATGCAACACCATCGTTGTAAGCCCTGAACTGAATTGAGAATCCCGATCTGAACGACAGCACAAGGGTATTGCCCTTATCTGCCGACCTGGATCGCTTGTAGGCAACAACAGGCTCAAGCACCTGGTCAACCTTACCGGGTGTGGCCCGTCTCAGACGTTCATTCGTGCCAAGGGTCCGGCCGTCGCCCAGCACCATCCCGGTTGTGACCGAAGATATAACCTCCCTGCCTTCATAAGTTGCCGACCATGTTATGACGGTTCCAACCGAAACAGTCATTATGATCCTGCCGTCGGGAGATGCAACCTTGTAATCCATGGGGTACATCAGGCCCGAGGAACATATAAGCAACGCAACAATAAGCAGACACTTCTTCATTATATTTAATTTTAGTTGATTATTCATTTCAAGGGAAGCGAACCGGACTCAATTACCTGTCCGTTTTCTTTCGCTTTTCTATTTCATCCCTGATTGCGGCTGCCCTTTCATAATCCTCGGTACTTACAGCTTCGTCAATCATCTTATATAGTTCCTCGTCGGTGTAGGTGTCGTATTTTGCCCCTCCCGTTTCAAAAAGATTATCAGAATCGGGATCAGGATCAGTGTCGGCAGAAGGTTCTGAGTCGCTGGTTGTTATTGTAATACCTGCCTTTTCGAGAATTTCTTCGGTTATGTATATGGGGCATCCGAAACGCAGTGCAAGTGCAACTGCATCAGAGGTCCTGCTGTCGATCGTTATTTCCTTTTCACCGTTGTTGCACAGAAGCCTGGAGTAGAAGACTCCCTCCTCAAGCTTATAGATCATCACTTCGATAATCGAAATATTGAATTCCGAAGCAAAGCTCTTAAAAAGATCATGAGTCAGGGGACGGGGCGGTTCGAGGTTTTCGAGTTTGATAACAATTGCCTGAGCTTCAAAGCCTCCTATGATGATGGGAACCCTTCGTTCGCCTTTATCTTCAACCAGAATCAGTGCATATGCCCCCGATTGGGTCTGACTATAGGATATCCCTAGAACCTTCAGCTTTACTCTCTTCATATCAAACAATTAGAAACCAAAGGAATATATGCCTCCCGGGTTGTGCCAGACAAATATAAAGATTATAGCAGTAAGACAAATGCCTGTATTGTTCTTTTTTTCAACAGAAATGCCGGCTCTGACTTGCAAATCAGTATGAGTCTAATATTTCCGTGCAAAAATTAAACGGTGCCCGGTTGCCTGATTAATGAATTTGTATATCTTTGCAGTCCGAATTTGAGTAAATCCCTGCAGGCTTAGCAAAGATGTATGAAGTTTTAACATACACGCCTCCCGGAGTCAATTAATAAAGAAGAATAAATGTACGCTATCGTAGAAATTGCAGGTCAGCAGTTTAAAGTAGAAGAAGGAAGGAAGATATTTGTCCATCGTCTTGATGCAGAAATAGACTCCGTAGTTGAATTTGACAGGGTTCTGCTTGTTGAAGACAATGACAAGGTACTTGTAGGGGAACCGGTGATAGAGAATTTTGTCGTTGAAGGAAAAGTACTTGATCATGTTAAAGGCGACAAGGTTATTGTTTTCAAGATGAAGAGGAAGAAGGGCTACAGGGTTAAGAACGGGCATCGCCAGTTATTTTCCCAGGTAGAGGTTATCGGAATCGGAGAAAAAGGAAGCATTGTAAGGAAAGAAACCCCTAAAAAGGAAAAAGTAAAGAAGGTCGCAGCAGAAACGGTACAAGAAACAGCTGTTGCTGAGGAAAAGCCTAAGGCAAAGAAGCCGGCAGCCAAAAAGACTGCTGTAAAAGCTGAGAAGAAGGAGCCTGTGGAAAAGAAGGCCGCAGTAAAGAAGCCTGCTGAGAAAAAAGCTTCAAAGAAGAAAGAATAGAATAAATTAAAGAAATAAATACTATACAGTTATGGCACACAAAAAAGGAGCGGGCAGTTCACGCAACGGCCGCGATTCGGAAAGCAAGCGACTCGGAGTCAAGCTCTTTGGAGGTCAGTTAGCCAAAGCAGGCAATATAATTGTACGCCAGAGGGGAACCAGGCATAATGCAGGGCTGAACGTAGGTATCGGCCGCGACCATACACTTTTTGCCCTCAAGGATGGTGAAATTGAATTCAAAAGGAGAAAAGACAACAAGGTTTTCGTATCTGTAAAACCGGTTGCTGAATAATAACCCTTAAGAATCATAAGCTCCCGAAAATCTTTCTCTCCGGGGAAAGCATTACCGGGAGTTTTTATATTTTTACAGCAGGCTTTCCGGCCTGCTTTTTTTATTAAACTGACAGCAAAATGCTTACGATAAACCTGATCCGGGAAAACAGCGACTTCATTGTCGAACGACTAAGGATAAAGAACTTCGATGCCGGCGAGATAGTCGGCAGGATACTTGAACTCGACCAGACACGCCGCGAGATCCAGTCGAAATGCGATCAGATGCAGGCCGACATGAACCGGATTTCGAAGGAGATCGGAGGCATGATGAAGGAAGGCAGGAAGGATGAGGCGGCCGTTGCCAGGGAAAAGACTTATTCGCTTAAGGAAGATATCAAACAGTTATCCGACCGGCTTGTTGTTCTTGAGAACGAGGTCAGGAATGAAATTATAAGGCTCCCGAACCTTCCCTCAGAACTTGTTGCTCCGGGTTATGGAGCCGACGATAATGTAAAGGTGAAGGAAAGCGGTGTCATCCCGGTTCTTCCTGATACGGCACTGGCACACTGGGACCTGATAAAGAAGTACGATATTATCGATTTCGACCTGGGCATCAAGCTTACAGGAGCAGGATTCCCGGTTTACAAGGGAAAAGGGGCAAGGCTGGAACGCTCGCTTATTTCCTTTTTTCTCGACGAAGCAGTTAATGCGGGATATACAGAACTGATGCCACCCATTCTGGTTAATGAGGACTCAGGTTTCGGAACAGGACAGCTGCCCGACAAGGAAGGGCAGATGTACCATGCGACAGCTGATAACTTTTACCTGATCCCCACCGCCGAAGTTCCGGTAACAAACATATACAGGGATGTTATTCTTGACAGTGACGACCTGCCAATAAGGAATGTGGCCTACACCCCCTGTTTCAGAAGGGAGGCCGGATCGTGGGGAGCACATGTGAGAGGACTTAACAGGCTTCACCAGTTCGATAAGGTTGAAATAGTTCAGATAGCTCACCCAGACAGCTCATATAAATGCCTCGATCAGATGGTCAGCCATGTCGAAAGCCTGGTGTCAAAGCTCGGACTCCCCTATCGTATACTGAGGCTTTGCGGAGGTGATATGTCGTTCACTTCAGCCATGACATACGATTTTGAAGTCTGGTCAGCAGCCCAGAAAAGATGGCTTGAAGTAAGCTCGGTGTCGAATTTTGAATCGTTTCAGGCCAACAGGCTCAAATGCAGGTTCAGGGAGAAAGGGGAAAAACAGAACAAGCTTGTTCATACCCTGAACGGAAGCGCTCTTGCATTGCCGCGAATTGTGGCAGCCCTTCTTGAGAATAACCAGACGGAGCAGGGAATTGTAATTCCGGAAGTGCTCAGGCCTTACACCGGGTTCAGCATAATTAACTGATAGCCCGCATCCATACTCCTCCCTTTACTGATAAGGAAGAAGATGATTCAGGGCTGAAAGAATGAACAGATCGCGCCTATCATACATCTATGCCGGAACTGCAATAATGTTCTGGGCGACAATACCTACTGCATTCAAGATCTGTCTTGGAGAGATGTCTGTCCTCCATATGCTTTCAATAGCCTCGGTTACATCAGCCCTTGCACTGCTGGGAATACTCCTTCTTGAGAAAAAAACAAGCCTGCTGAGACTGTCTTCTCCG
>CAZKTX010000148.1:0-5842 GCA_964555805.1 uncultured Rikenellaceae bacterium | reverse complement strand
GAGGTTCATATATCCTGCCGATCCGGTATTCGCGGCTTATTGCAAGTCCGACTGCGTAATCCTCGCCGTAGCTCACATTGGGTACCCTTATCTGTCTGATTACCGGAGTGTAGAAAGCTCTGGGAGCGCCCAGTCCGTTTATCCGCAAGGCGTTGTTCCTGCCATTGGCGGGAGTCCATTCCCTGTGGTCAATCAGACCTGGAGGCAGATCCTCAAGGTTGAAATTAACCATTTTGTACGATCCCACAACCATGGCGCATTGCTGTTCGTAGAAGGCTTTTATTATCCTGTCAAGTACCTTATTATCTGAATACAGGTCATCACTGTCGAGCTGGACCGCAAATTTCCCGCACTTTTCATGAAATATACCCTCGTTCCAGCAGCCCCCGATACCAAGATCACGGCGCTCGGGGACTATGTGTATCACCCTGTCGTCTTTTTCACTGAATTCCCTGATTTTCTCAGTTGTCCCGTCTGTTGAGTGGTTATCGATCACTATCAGATTGAACCTGAAATCAGTTTCCTGAGTAAGGACCGAGGTAATTGCATCGCCTATTGTCTTTACCCGGTTCCTCACGGGGATAATAACAGAGGCCTCGAAGAGGAACTGTTCAGAATCGAAGCTGATGTCGCTGAATTCAGGCTTAAGCCACCCGTTAATCCTCTTCAGGTGAGTTGTGCAGGCTTTTTCCATCTCGATCTGAACATCCCTGTTTCGCGGGTCAACATAGTCAAACTGCTTCTCTCCCGACAGGCGGTTATCCGGTTCCAGTTCAGTATAGAGCATTTCAGGGACACGGACAACAGGATGATTTTCAGAAATCCTTAGCCTCAGATCATACAATCCGGCAAACCTGAAATCCTCATCCATTTCCCTGCATGCTTCCCTGAAAGCAGAAGTTCTGAAGAGCATTACAGATCCGAAATTAAAATCATCGCGCAGGCTTCCTTCCTGATAATCGATTACAGGGTGAGGCGTTAGCTGGCCGTTTTTATTCTCGAAATAGTCTGAATACACAATTCCGGCACCAGTACTTTCGCAGACTCCGATCATCCTCTGAAGTGCGAACTGGCCAACCTGGAGGGGGAACGGCTTAATATAAATGAGAATATATTCAGTACCTGCCATCTCAGCCATCTCCCTGACAGCAGCTGTTGAAGCTATACCTGAAGATTTCAGAAAACTTGTATCCGGACAGCAGGAGGCGCCCCTTGGGTCCTCTTCGCCAACAATTACAATGCGTTCAACTACTTCGGATTTCCTCAGCGAAACTGCGGTTTTGCAAAGCCATTTTGTGTCTTTAAATAGTATGAATGATGTGATTGGTTTTTCCATGGTATATTATTTCTTATTTAAAAATTCAAGAATCTGATTCATAAGACGATCCCTTTCTCTCTGATTCGGGATTGATTCGAAGGGGAAGCCTGTTATAACATTGTTATAACGTCCCCTGAAAGCGATTCCGGCTGATGAATTGTTTTCGGAGTACCTGAAAGAACAAACAGCGCCGTTTCCGGATGGTTCAATTGCATCCGGAGCTTCAACAGGGTATATCGATGTTGAAAAACCGGAATTGAAGCTTAAGGATCCTTCGAAATGAGGTCTTGCATAATCAGTTGCATAAACCTTTCCCGTCCTGACGGCATGCCCGGTGCGGGGACTGAAATGGAGCGTCTCCTGTGCAAATTTGAGCGCCGTGGAATCCTTAACTGAAAGCAGGTCTGATCCGACATAGGCCCCTGACATAAACACTGATTTTCCCTCGCCTGTGACCTTACTGATCATGTCCATGAATTCCGGAGTGTAAATTCTGAAATCGATCCTGGATGTATCTCCGAAAAATGGAGTTGATTTTTCTTCTCCGAAAATAATATCTATAATGCCGGATCCGTCTGCACAATTGTCCATTGATTCAAAGTGCTCATCGGATACGGAAGAAAAGGAATAGCCGGCAGCCATTATCGACATGCCGTGTATGTAAGGGAAGTTGAATGTATTACCCGGCATCACTTTACCCGCAATATCTGAATAAGAAGCTCCCCAGCCGGGAGAATCGTCATCGACCCAGGGATTCAACCTGTCAAAATCATATTGATCGCCTATTGTTATAATATCTTGTTGATAAGGCACGCCGCGATCATTCCACCACTCAATGCCGGAGATCCCGTTATCGGTCCAGGAAGGACCTGAAATACGATCAAAACCATTTACAACCAGTACGTTGCCTTTACTCCGGCTGTTAAAACCAACCGACAGTTCCTCAGAGTCAAAACTTTCTCCGCCATTGTTAAGCGCTGTAACCTTAAAGGAATAAATTGTATCGTAAGCCGGAAGTTCCATTTCAAAGAATGTATCCCGTACAACCTGGCCGTTATCGAAACCATTGCCGCCCCGACGCGAATATATAACAAACCTGTCGGGAGCGGAAGTTGGTTCACCGTCCTCAGTCACCGGCTGCCACGACAGGCGGATCTTCTTCCCGCCGGCGGGTGCGATAGCAAAGCCTTTCACAGGGAGAGGCTGCACAACATACTGCCTGTTTCCGGTAAATGCCATGTACTTAAGAATCCCTTTGTAAACCGACCTTGAGACGCTGAATCTGAACCTGGGATCAATGTTGTGTCTCATATCAGCGAGGTTCTGATGAGAAAGTAGTTCAAGAAGCATTGAAGTCACATCAGGGCGCCTCACCTCAGAATAGGGTTTGTCCCACAGTCCTCTCCTTGTCCATTCCGGTTCAAAATCCCTTCTTATGTCTTCCACTATCTGAGTCTGAACAATATCCGACAGCTCTCTCGACGACATCCGCGAGACTCCGTTTGAATACCTTCCCCCGTCGACTGTAGTATGAAAGATTGCAAGACTGCCTATTATCGAATCACCCTTTGTAATACCTGCATCGGAGTGAAATGCAAGTGACAGGTCGATCGGCAGTCCAAGTCCGCCGGGTCCGTTTTTGATATCCGGTGAATACGGATCTCCCTTCAGGTAGTTCACCCACAGGCCTCTTGACTGATAATCGTCGTTGTAATCATTCCTGTTAAAGTTCGGAGAATATACAAGGGAGTCGGGCATGCCGGCATACTGCATCCAGTATCTTGAGGCCTCCACAAACCTTGGCATTCCGCTTATTTTCCAGGAGTGGTCCTCTTCCACGGTTATGATGTTGCTTTCAGGGTTTCGGGTTCCGTCAGACAATGACGGCTGGTTTTTTGTTATCTCACCTGAAGGCCTGCGGGCAACGTTGCCCATTCCTCCGCCAAACTTCACTGCATCAAGCGCCAGGTACCCTGATGCCCCCTCATTGCAGCTCACAATGACCGAACCTCTGACCTGATCTCTGCCACTGTCGAAATTAAATGTCCCCAGATAAATCCAGGTACCCCCTCCCATTGTCTGATCGACAACGAAATCGGTCGCACCTCCGGTATGTGAAACAGTATAACGCGCCTCTTCCGTGTTATCACGAAATAAAGGATACGAAACATAGACTGCATAATCACCCTTTTCAGGTATGTCCGGAATGTAGACCGCCGTATCATCAGTCACTCTCAGGGATGTCCCGCTTCTGAAAGGATTGAATCCTGTAAATATAGTGTCAGTAAGAAGGAAGCCTGTGGGGAATACAGTGGCGCTGCTGCCTGAAGAAAGTCTGAAAATTGAACTGCCGGAGGAGCGGTCATTATCAACAACTACTTCGTTTGTCTGGATATCCCTTTCACGGGGAATGAAAACATTTGCACCTGCCCTTTCAAGCATTGGAGCCAGGTACGAAAGAACATAACCGGTTATTGAAAGATCCTCGACAGTGCCGAATAGCTTGGCACGCTGAAACTCCCAGCGGTCGAGCGACATCTCATAATAGTAACCATGACTGTTCCAGAGGGCTATCGAGTTTCCGTAAAGCCCGTCAGCAGGAGGCTCAGTTCCTGTCTTCCTCACGAGAATCTTTTGCCTGTTCTTTGGTTGCGGGAACCACGATGAATCAACAGGAATCTCCTTGCGATAATAGTTCGGCACCAGCTGTTCAACAGTGTATGTATTTGTGATGAGTTCGATGCTGTAATTCCGGTATTTCCGTCCCAGGGCATTGCGAACAGATTCCCTGAACAGCCTGCAACTTTCTTCCCTGAAAGGATAATACGACAGTCCGGGGGAAAACCATATTCTCATTGTCCTTTTTCCCTTGTCAACCTTCAGGGAATCGATAGCAGGAACAGCAATATGGTTCCATTCCGTAAGCGGGTTCTTCCAGGCCCTGAGTTTGTCGGAAGCAGTCTCCGACAGTTTCACATCAACCTGTGCATAAAGCAGATCAGAACTTGAAATGATCATGACAAGAATACCCGCAAACAATCTAAACAGAGTCTTATTCATCAGGGGCAGATAAAGCTTGAAATATAGTAATATTGTATGAAAAAAAATAACCACCGAAAACACAGGGAATCATGGAGAAAAAAATTAACCACGGAGAACACAGAGATCCACGGAGAAAAAAATAATAAAAAAGAATCAACAAAATCTGATAAAAGATATGCATCTAAGGTCATTCTTCACCGCGGCAATAATTACAATGGGTATCGGAATCCAGTCGCTCAGTTCACAGGATAATACTCAGCCTTTCATGGAATATATTGATCATCCCTGGGTTGATTCAGTATTCAGATCCCTGACTCCGGAAGAGAGAATCGGCCAGTTGATCTGGCCCGAGGTGCATCCGGGCGACGACATTGAACAATATGTAAGGCTCAGCGACCTTATCAGGAAGAAGCACGCCGGCGGGATTATAATTTCAGGGGGCCGGCCGGAAAGACTTGCGGAAATTGTGAATTATTTCCAGAGGGTAAGCGAGGTTCCTCTTTTCATTATCAGGAAGAATGATATCAGACCCGGACTTGAAATGGACAGTGTGATCAGTTTCCCGTCGAGGACAACACTCGGTTCTGTCAATGATGATGAACTTATAAAGCTTATGGGCAAAGCTGTTGCAGATCAATACCTCAGGGCCGGGGTGAATGCAAGCCTGAACTCTCCCGGACAGCCGGTTAAGAATGAATTACTTTTCAGGGAAAGTCTTCTGAGCAACGGTATATTAACCTTTTCAAGCGACTTTCCGCTGTCATTCAGGACAGGAACTTATATACCGTTATCGGCTGATGATCCCGAAAGCACTGTAAGGGAGATCTCTGAAAAAGTCAGAAAAAAAATAATTTCCCGCCAGGACATTGATGATCAATGCCGTAAAATCCTTTCCGCCAAATACTGGGCAGGATTATCTCATTTTTCTCCAATCGAAGAAAATAACCTGAGCGATGAGCTTTCGAAGCCTTCCCTTGAAGCTCTTGTAATTGATCTCTACTCAAACGCCCTTACAGTAATCAGGAATGAAAGCAGTCTGATACCTGTCAGGGGTCTGAATGATCTGAAAACGGCCGTCATAGCATATAACCGCAGTGAAATCACGCCGTTCCAGAAGCGTGTTCAGGATTATATCCCCGCCGATCTGTACAATATTGATCCTTCAGATGAAGCGGAGGCGGGAAAGCTTGCAGAAAAGCTGAGGGACTACGACCTTGTAATTGCCGGGGTATTTGAAAATGCTGATTCTTCAGGACTTACCCGGGGCAGCACTGATATTTCCCGCTTCCTTGACAAAGCGGAAAGTACCTCAAAAACGATTGTAGTGCTCTTCAGGAACCCTTACCTTCCGGGCATAACAGATCAATTTACAAAGGCTGATGCAATTCTGATTGCGTACGAAGACAACAATTACACTCAGGATCTGGCGGCGCAGCTTATTTTTGGAGGAACAGGGGCAAAAGGGACGCTTCAATCAGGAAT
>CAZKTX010000147.1:0-5856 GCA_964555805.1 uncultured Rikenellaceae bacterium | reverse complement strand
AGAACAGGAGAACTGAAATCGTTCTTACTCCCGACCTTACCGAGCTGTACAGACTCATAAATCAGTATTAACTGTCGCCGGCCATTGGAAGGGAATCCTATTCACTGAATTCCTGAAGCTTCACCTTCATATTTTTCAAAGCATTCAGAAGATTCTCCTCTGGCTTGAGAAACTCCTGATTTTCCCAGAAATCGGGATCATAATTGTTTATCATCTTTGAAAAAACCGAATGTACCGGGGCCAGCTCCTCCCTTTCAAACCTTTCCACATTCTCAAGGCTCGAACTTGTGACAGCCATCTCGAAGAAGACATCAAACATAGTTTTGAAGAGTCTTTTCTTCTGCTTCGACTCGAAACGGAGGTCCCCCCTAACATGATTCAGGTAGTACCTGCCGGCCACTCCCCTGTATGAAACCGAATAATCTACTGAAACAGGCCATGTTGTAAAGTCACGCGATGGATTTGACACGAATGACGATCTCATCTCTTTAAGATATTCCGGTGTGATGCTGAATTCCGCCTTCAGAAGGGCAAAATCCAAAGTGTTAATGAACAACGAACCGTGAAACATCGGCACATCGGCTTCCTCCCTCGGGGAAAACTCTATCTCGTACGCAGCTTCATCATCATACGATACAATGTCGGTAAGCCTGTATGTGTAATCCAGCATACTCTCGCCCGAGATAAAATCAAACCCATGCTTTATGCCGTCAAGCTGGAGACATGTGTTTAGACCTGCCTTCAGCCTCACAGCTATTGTGTCATTAATGCCGAGATTTTCTATCTTTCTGCTTTTCAGCACCTTAACCTGATCATTAAGGAGAGTGCCGGAATAGGCGCTCTTATATATCTGAAGGACCGCCTCAGAATAGGTCTGAAGTTCGCTTTTTCTCAACACGCCTTCCCTGTAGAAAGCTGTAGTGCGGGCAGGTGTGTTTCCATAGTTGCGGGTAAGGTTGTACCGCACCTTGTTTACAATATCCCAGGGGATCTGGTTTTTAATTATGATCTCGGGAATTGATATGAATTCCCTCCTCATTTCGATCCTGAAAAAATTCCCAAGCGATTGCCTGACGGGAATTTCCCTGCCATAGTAGCCAAGGTACGAAACAACCAGGGTGTCGCCGTAATCCTCGGGATGTATCCTTAACCCAAATTCCCCGTTGTTGTTTGAAACGGAACCCCTGCCAGTGTTCTTAAGCCCTACAGATGCAAAGGAAAGTGGTTCGGACGATTCGGCGTCAACAATAACACCGGTTATATCCTTGAGAAGGGGCCGTGCCAGTGAATCGGTTTGTACCCGGGGAGCGGGAGGTATCTCTCTCGAAATGATTATAAACTTGTCAATAACCGAATATTCAAGCGAATCGCCTTTGAAGATGCTGTCGAGAGCTGATTTCAGGCGGATCTGCCTGAAATTCATTTCAACCTTTTTGTCAGGGTTGACAAGACGGCTGTCGTAGGTGAATTTGTATCCTGTCTGCCTTGTAATAATGTCAAGTGCATTGCCAGTCTTAATTGATCCCGCCCTGAATGTAAACACCGAATCCAGGATACCCTCCTGGCACGACAGCTTCTGCGGTTGTATCAGAAACATCAACAATGCAATGGCCTTTAGAATATTAGCTACTATGCCATTGACCGACATTATACTTAGTGTTTGTTACTTCCTTTTCAGATGGTAAACGGAACCATCTTTAGCATAACCAAGGTTAAAGCTAGCACAAATTAAGCGAATTATTGTCTCCTGCGGCTGATTATCGATTGGTGAGGTCCATGTATTTGAAAGGATTGCCGGGTCATCAGCCACTATGTCCATGTTATAGACTTTCTTGAGGTCTCTGAAAACTATGTCGAGTGTCTGTCCGTCGTAAACAAGAAGCCCGGTGTTCCACGACATGTAATTCGGATCGGTATTAACTGAAAGCTCGGACCGGTCGGGATAAACAGTACCTATATTTCCCGGGTCGAGCACCAGGTCGCTGTTCTCAGTGATACCGGTTACAAGTACCTTTCCGGTCCTGACGAAGACTTCGACCGGTGAATCCTGATCGCTGGCCCTGACGTTGAAAGTTGTCCCAAGCACTTTTACCCTGGCTTTACCTGCATCAACCGTGAACGGTTTCGACTCATCACGGGCGACCTCAAAGTAAGCCTCTCCCGTGAGAGCCACACTTCTTTCCCTTTCACCGAAGTTGCGCGAGTATGTGACCTGTGTATTCCGGTTAAGGAAGATTATGCTCCCGTCGGGAAGCGTCACTTCGAGGTTCTTCTGATCTTCGGTAGTTGCAACAACGATAAGGCTGCTGAAGAGGTCCTTATTATTCATATAAAGCAGTGCGGATCCTATGCCAATCAGAATAAGTAATGCTGCAGCAACCCTGTACAGGGCCGGAGTGAAGAATCTTTTTCTTACTGCAGGCTCCTCGCTGATCAATCCATTATCCCTGAGCCGCGAGTAAAGCTTATCCCAGGCCTGATCCACATTTATTTCCTTTTCTTTGTCCATCTCTCTCAATTCCTTCCAGTATATTTCAGTTTTATGTTTGTCCTCTTCAGCAAACCGGCTGAGGAGTTCCGTGTTGCCGGTTCTCTCTCCCGACAGATGGGCTGCAAGTTCTTCCCAGTCCCTGTCAGTATAATTTCCGGTGTTGTCTGTGTCTTTCATTGTTCTGCAAGTGCTTTTCTGAATTCCTTTAACGCTCTTCCCATGTTTGCCTCAACGGTTTTTACCGACACCGAGAGCTTTTCAGCGATCTCCGTGTACTTAAGACCCTCAAACCTGTTCATGCAGAATATTCGTCCGCATTTCTCAGGAAGTCTTTCAAGTATCCGGGCAATCTTTGCCTGAAGATCGTTGTAGTTTACAAGGTCGGCAGTGTCATCTCCTGTTCCTGAGCTTAACATGACAACTTCCTGCGCATACTTCTCAACTACCTTGTTGTGGCTGATGTGATGCAGGCAGCGGTTGTGAACTGCCCGGTAAAGATAACCGTTCAAAGAACTTTCAATCTGAAGCTTTTCCTTGTCTTTCCAGAGCCTGAAAAAGAGATCCTGAACAATTTCCTCTGCGGTGTCATGATCTCTTGTCATGGTTCTGGCGTATCTTACCAGGGAAACATAGGAGGACCGGAAAAGTGATTCAAACTGTCCTTTGTCACCTTGTCTGATCCTCCTTACTATCTCAGAATCCCCCGGCATTACTATCATTTATTTCCCTGTGTCATCCCTGTCGCTGAACTTGAGCTTTCTGCTCAGGCGCCTGATTGCCGATTCGATGCTCTGGTCGGGTTCAATCACATTATAGTCGCCCCAGAACTCAGGATCGGTAAAGGCACTCACCTGCTCGGAGAACACATCATTATATTTGAGTTTCTCCTTCCCTGCAAATTTAATCACTTCTTCGTTAGTACGGTCGGTTATTGCCATTTCCGACATTGTTGTATAATAGGTGTTGAAGAGTTTCTTCTTCCAGTTCACCTTGAATTTCACTTCAGCCCTTGAATATGCGAAGTACCACTTGCCGTCCTGTTCACGATACTGAGTCCTGTAAGTTGCTATCTCGGGCGTTACTTCCATTCCGAGAGGCTTCTTCTTGATGAATATTGACGACACTGCATCCTTGTCCTCAAGATTGAATCCGAATTCTGCTTCAGTAAGTGCATAAGAGTCAATTGCTATGTACAGGTTACCCATGAAAAGCGGCATATCAACGTGAGGTTTCTGCTTGAATGTAACCACATAGTGAGGCTTGTCATCAATTTCAATTACTGACGAAAGCGAGTAGTCGTAGTACTTCATTGCATCGACAGTCAGTATGGCCTCGGTGTTCTTCGCAATATCGAGTTGGAGAACAGTTACCGGGCCTCCCTGAAGCTTGAACAGAACCGTATCCATTCTCTCTACATCCGATCCTTTCCTTCCCTTGTAGATCCTTGCTCCGTCAAAACGGACATCGTTTGCATAAGGAGCTTTGAAAATCTCGACAACGGCTTCACCTATTGAGACATAAGTCCTGTTTTTGCGGATTGTCTCCCTGTAGAAAGCTGTCATCAGGTTGGGTTCGTCGGTGAAATTCCTGCCTATCCTCCCGATTGCATTCCTTACAATCACTTCAGGATCGATCGGTTTGACGATTATCTCCTTTATTGGAATCGGGGCAGGCGTTAAAGCAATCACATTCTTGTAACCATCTTCCCGTAGTTCTACAAGCGGGACTGTCTTGTTCCTGTAACCGAGAAAGGTAACTTCCAGATTCCTCGATGTCTGAGTCTCAAATATCTTAATCTGAAATTCCCCGTCAATATTTGTTATTGTGGCAACGTTGGTTTCCTTTACGGCTACCGATGCAAATACAAGCGGGTTTCCCGATTCAGAATCTATTACCTTTCCCTTGAAGGTAAGAGTTTTCTCCTGCATGTTCTTCTTCCTGTCGGGAGAAGTTCCTGCGTACACTGTTGCTGCGGTAAAGACCGGCAGCAGAAGCAGTGCGATTAATGATAAGTTCCTGATGGTTTTCATGGCATTATAACATTAAGTTATTAAAATTAAATCTTCCAACAATCGTTTTTAAGTTTCTTCTCACCCCTATGACCAACTGACAGTATCCATACCCTATCCGGTTCGTGTATTTTTTTCTATCTTGAAGCTGTATATTCGCAGGCTACTTCCGATGAATAAACACATGACAGGAATATTTGTTAAACCGGCAAATGCAGTAAAGACAGCATATTCCTTTATTGTGAGTTCCCTTACCGGACATCCTGTTACATACGGAATGCCCGCCGCAGTATCACTTGAGCTTACAAGCCACTGCAACCTGCGCTGCCCCGAATGTGCCTCCGGTTCGGGTATGATGCAAAGGGAAAGGGGATTCATGGACCCGGCGCTTTATGAAAAGGTGATACGGGAACTCAACCCCTTCATCGTGTATGCAAGCCTCTACTTCCAGGGGGAACCATTTCTTCACCCTCAATTTTTTTCCTTCCTGCAGCAAAAAGGGGATGCCAGGGTCATCATCAGCACGAACGGACACTACCTCGGAGGGGAAAACGCCAGGAAGACTGTGCTTTCAGGTATTCACAAGCTGATTGTGTCGCTCGACGGGATGGACCAGCAGTCGTACTCAAGGTACAGGGTGAATGGAAACCTCGAAACTGTTATGGCAGGGATCAGGAAAGTAAGTCTCGAGCGCGAAAAGCTCAATTCCCCCATGAAGCTTGAACTGCAGTTTCTCGTAAACAGGTTCAATGAACTTCAGATAGCTCAGGCTGAATCGTTTGCAAGAGAAGTGAAAGCCTCCCTCAAACTCAAATCAATGCAGGTGATAGATTCTAACAATGCCGGTGAATGGATGCCCTCCGACGGGAGATTCGCCCGGTATGAGACTTCCGGCGGCAGGTTCACAATAAAGAATCCAATGCCATCGAGGTGCCTCAGACTATGGCTGAATCCGGTTATCACCTGGGACGGGAAGGTTATACCATGCTGCTTTGACAAGGATGCGGAATATGAAATGGGCGACCTCAGGTCGGAAACCTTCAGGGATATCTGGCATGGCAGTAAATTCCGGGAGTTCAGAAAAAATGTGCTTTCAGACAGAAAATCAATACAAATCTGCAGAAACTGCACCTCGGGAATGAGAAATGTGAAATTCTGTAAAGACTTTCTACAGACTAAGAAATCCCCTTTGCATATTTTATAACATCCACTGGCCCCATAACCTTTATGCATATCATTTCCAGAAGTTGGATAACTTGATTCCCATTTTACGTTTTACCCCCTTTGGAAAGCTTTCGGGACCCCCGGAAGATGGCATGTCATCCCAGCTTGTTCCGCCCACCAGAAGATGGCATT
>CAZKTX010000146.1:0-5873 GCA_964555805.1 uncultured Rikenellaceae bacterium | reverse complement strand
AAATTCGAGATCAGGAAGCAGGAACAATATTTCAGAAGAATACTTGAACATCTTGCAACAGGCATCATAACGTACAACGACAAAGGTTTCGTTCATCATGCCAATTCCTCGGCAAAGAGGCTGTTGTCGACTGAAGTCCTTACACATATCCGCCAGATAGAAAGAGTGGACAGAAAGCTTTACATGACAATAATGAATCTTAAACCCCAGGAAAGGAAACTGGTTCCCGTCAGCACAAGTCTGGGTGAAGTGCAGTTGCTTCTGAAATCAACACTATCCGGAACGAATGAGGATGCACTGACTATTCTTTCGATTCAGGACATCAAGCATGAACTGGATGAAAAAGAGGTTGATTCGTGGATGAGACTTATAAGAGTTCTGATGCACGAAATAATGAATTCAATCACACCCATAACCTCACTCTCCGAATCCCTTACAAGGATATTCAGGAACGGAGATATGCCGGTTAAAGCTGAGGAAGTTACTGATAAAACGATATCGACTGTCCTTCAGGGACTTGGGGTGATTGTTGAACAGGGAAAAAGTCTGACAGCTTTTGTCGAATCGTACCGGAAACTGACCCGCATACCCCGGCCGGATATGAGTTTGTTCAAGGTAACTGACCTGATGGCAAGGGTGAGAATTCTGAGTGATTCCCTCGAAAAAGGCCCGGGAACTGTAATTTCATTCGATAATGACGATCCTGATCTTGAAATCTTCGGTGACGAGAACCTTATTTCCCTTGTGCTCATCAACCTCATTAAAAATGCAATTGAAGCCAACGAGCAGAATCAAAGCGCCATAATCAATGTAATATCCCGGAGAGGTTTTAACCTGAATCCGGAGATCTGTGTCAGCGATAATGGTCCGGGGATAAGTGAAGAGTACCTTGAGGAGATATTCATCCCGTTCTTTACTACAAGAGAAAAAGGATCAGGCATCGGACTTAGCATTTCAAAGCAGATAATGGGTGCTCACGGCGGCAGTCTCAAGGTCCGTTCCGTTCCGGGAAAGGAAACTATCTTCTGCATGAGTTTCAAGGAATAGTATTTTCCCGCAAATTGATATTAAATTTGCAGCCGGATTTTTGCAGATGAAGGAAAACGAACTGACCGGCATTTTTAACGAACACCCTGTTCTGGGGAACTTATCAAAGGCCATTGACTTAGATACAGGCAGGATAAACCTGTCAGGATTATCCGGATCGCTCAGGTCGGTTGCGATCGCAAGAATCTTCCACGACACGACAATGATCCATGTTGCTGTGATTCCTGAAAAGGAGGATGCAGCTTATCTATATAACGACCTGGTTTCCCTTACAGGAGGTGATTCAATATTCTTTTTCCCGTCGACTTTCAAACGTTCCGTTCAATACGAGCAGACCGAACCTGCAAACATAGTGCTCAGGACCGAAGTACTGAACCACCTCACATCGGGAAAGAGAAAAGGTATTATTGTCACCTATCCTGAATCTGTAATGGAAAAGGTGATCAGCCGCAGGAACCTCAAAAAGAACACAATGAACATCTCAAAAGGCGACAGGGTTTCGCTTGAGTTCCTTGAGGAGATGCTTCATGAATACAACTTCGAAAGAGTCGACTTTGTATATGAGCCCGGACAATATGCGGTCAGAGGCAGCATTGCCGATATATTCTCCTATTCCGCAGATCTTCCGTTCAGGATTGATTTCTTCGGTGAGGAGGTGGAATCTATCCGTACGTTCAATACCGATGATCAGTTATCGATAGAGGTAAAAAAACAGGTTTCAATAATCCCCAACATACAGGATATCTCTATAGAGGAGGTAACCGATTCCTTCACCGATTTTCTTCCTCCCTCTGCAATTATCTGGTTTGAGGATGCAGCCTACATAAAGGAAAAGATGAACAACATCTTTTCCCAGATACTGGCAAGGGAGGAAGCAGGGCTGACTTCCGGCAAGAAGGAACTCATAATGACCGGATCGAGATTCCTGGAAGAATGCGGCAAATTCAGGACAGTTGAGTTCGGGAGAACAGCTTATTTCAATCCTTCTGAAGGTTTTTCATTCCGGAGTGAGCCACAACCGGTTTTCAACAAGAACTTCGGGTTACTGGCCGACAAGCTTATATCCAATAACATTGAAGGTTACGAAACATATATTATCTCTGAAAGCCAGTCGCAGATCGACAGGCTGCACGACATTTTTGCTGAAATCAATCCGGACCTGAAGTTCACGCCCAGGCTTCTGAATCTTCACGGCGGGTTTACCGACCACGATCTGAAGGTGTCGGTTTACACCGATCATCAGATATTCGACAGATATCATAAATTCAGCATCAGGGGATATTTCACAAGAAAGGAAAGCATCTCGGTAAAGGAGCTTACAGGCCTTAACCCGGGCGATTATGTAGTCCATATTGATCATGGCATCGGCAAGTTCGGGGGGCTCGAAAAGATTGAGGTGAACGGAAGGATCCAGGAAGCCATCAAGCTTGTATACAGGGATAATGACATCCTCTATGTCGGTATCCACTCGCTTCACAGGATATCGAAGTACAAGGGGAAGGATGAATCGGAGCCAAGGATCTACAAGCTTGGGTCGGGAGCATGGCAGAAGCTGAAGCAGAACACTAAGAAAAGAGTTAAGGACATTGCAAAGGACCTTATTGTCCTGTATGCGGAGAGAATGTCGGTACCCGGGTATTCGTTCTCGCCCGATTCATATCTGCAGCGCGAACTCGAAGCTTCTTTCCTGTACGAGGACACACCCGACCAGCTCAGCGCCACAATTGCAGTGAAGGAGGACATGGAAGACGAACATCCGATGGACAGGCTTGTATGCGGGGATGTAGGATTTGGCAAGACCGAGGTGGCGGTGAGGGCAGCTTTCAAATCAGCTACAGACAGCAAGCAGACAGCCATCCTTGTGCCAACAACAATTCTGGCCCTCCAGCATTATAAGACATTCACATCGAGGCTTAAGGGATTCCCCTGTAAAATTGATTATGTAAGCAGGCACAGGAAGCCGGCCGATCAGAAACGTATTCTGAAAGAGCTTGAGGAAGGAAAGATCGACATAATAATAGGAACCCATAAACTCGCCGGGAAGGATGTAAAGTTCAGGGACCTTGGACTGCTTGTGATCGATGAGGAGCAGAGGTTCGGGGTATCAGTGAAAGAAAAGATCAAGAAAATGAGATCAAATGTCGATACCCTGACGCTTACTGCAACACCCATTCCGCGTACTCTTCAGTTTTCTCTTATGGGGGCCCGCGATCTTTCAATTATAAACACACCTCCTCCGAACAGGATGCCCATCATAACTGAGATACACGGGTTCAACGAGGATATTATAAAGGAAGGAATCGAATATGAGGTCAGCCGTAACGGACAGGTTTTCTTCATACACAACAGGGTTGAGAACATTAAGGAGCTGCAGGCCAAGATAAGCCGGATCTGTCCCAATGTCAGGACGGCAGTTGTTCATGGGAAGATGGAAGGAGTGGATATTGAGAACGTGATGTTTGATTTTATCCAGGGCGATTACGACGTGCTTATTGCAACAACTATAATTGAATCGGGGCTCGACATACCCAATGCAAATACTATATTCATAAATGAGGCTCATCACTTCGGACTGTCGGAGCTTCACCAGCTGAGAGGCCGGGTAGGAAGGTCGAACAGGAAAGCCTTCTGCTATCTGCTGGCGCCCCCGGTTGAAAACCTCACCCATGAGGCTAAAAGGCGGCTGAGGGCGATAGAGGAATTCTCGGAACTTGGAAGCGGATTCAACATTGCAATGCAGGACCTTGACATCCGCGGATCAGGCAATCTGCTCGGTGCGGAACAAAGCGGTTTCATTGCTGATGTAGGATACGAGACTTATCAGAAAATCCTGAATGAAGCAATGGCTGAGCTTAGGGAGTCGGAACCTCAGCTCCGTGAACAGGAAACCAGGGAAGCGGAAAAAACCCAAAACGCTGAAAAACAAAAACCCTATGTTACCGACTTCCAGATTGAAACTGATCTGGAAATAATGTTCCCCGATGAATATGTATCGAATATTTCCGAAAGAATCAGACTTTACAAGGAACTCAATGAGATAGATAATGAGCAAGGGCTGAGTCTTTATGAAAGCCGGCTTACGGACAGGTTCGGGCCGCTCCCTTCGCCGGCTGCGTCGCTTCTCGACGTTGTAAGGATAAAATGGATAGCCAGCAGGCTTGGAATAGAAAAGATATTGCTTAAGAACAGTCTGCTGATAGCTTACTTCGTTTCCGATCAGAATTCAAAATTTTACCGCAGTTCCCTTTTTGTGTCCTTCATGAATTATGTAAACCGGCATCAGAAAAGAATGGCTGTCAAGCAGAAGGAATCCAAACTGAGTCTGACAATTACAGGCATAGAAAATGTAAGGTCAGCTATTTCGATTCTGCAGGGTATTGAGGATGAGGCGAAAGCACAGATCAGCAGGGGATAGTTCAATGATAAGCTGAAATTGAGCCCTGCGTGTATGTTATAACAATGTTATAACATATAAAATCACTGTTGAATCATGGCTGACAAATAAATTTTTTCCGTACTAAACCCTTTCGTACATTTGTATCTATATAGATCGTTATGAACCTTATTTTTGATGTAGGGAATACGGCTACCAAGGTGGCTGTTTATGAAGGTTACGAAAAGAAGGTATCTATCTCAGCCAGGCACCTCAGTGTTGAAAAGTTGCAGGCAACATTTGAACCTTTAATGGATGGAATTAAATCTGCAATAATTTCGACAGTACGGGATCTTCCTGAATTTGTTATTGACATAGCAACACTTGGCATTCCCAATGTTCATGTTGTGTCGCGTCATACAAGGCTTCCGTTTAAAAATGAATATGAAACCCCTGAGACCCTCGGGCCCGACAGGCTGGCAGCGGTGGCAGGCGCTTATTATCTATATCCGGGCAGAAGTGTACTTGTAATAGATGCAGGAAGTGCGGTTACATATGATTTCCTTTCGGGCAAAACTTATATGGGAGGAAATATCTCCCCGGGCCTGAGCATGCGCTTCAGGGCTCTTCACAAATTCACCGGAAGGCTTCCGCTTGGCTCCACTCTGCAGAAGTATTCAACACCAGGAAAGAACACTCTTGAAGCTATTTCAGCAGGAGTGACTGACGGGCTGATTTTCGAAATAAACAGCTACATCCGGTCTTTTCAGGAAAACAATCTCGATTCGATGATTATCCTCACCGGAGGCGATAGCGGATATCTAAAGGAGAGGATTTGCTGCAAGGTTAATTATCAGCCCGATCTTGTGCTTGACGGGCTGAATCACATTCTTGAATATAATGCGGAAAAGAATTAGGTTCTTCATTCCGCTCCTGGCCGCTGCGATCAGCCTCATTTCGTGCGGGAAGAAATCCGTTGAATACGAGAAGATGGATATTCTGGCTCTTCCTTCCCAGACAGGAAAGGATTTTACGACAACATACACTGATTCGGGAAAGCTTCAACTGGTCTTTTCTGCTCCTTTAATGGAAAGATATGAAAAAGCCGAACCTCCCTATACTGAATTCAGATCAGGTCTTGACGTCCGGTTTCATGACGGCAGGTCCAATCCCGTGGCTTCAGTGACATCGAAATATGCAAAATTCCATGATGACAAAAACCTGTGGGAGCTGCAGGACAGTGTTGTGGCGTTCAATGAAGCCGGTGAGAAGCTCGAAACCGAGCTTCTGTTCTGGGATCAGAAGAAAGATCTGATCTACACCGACAGGTTTGTAAAGATCACAACAGAGGACCAGATAATCCAGGGCTATGGTCTTGAATCGGATCCCCGTCTGACCCGGAGAAGGATAAAGAACCTGAGTGCCACAATATATATAAATGAGGGAAACTGAA
>CAZKTX010000145.1:2044-6007 GCA_964555805.1 uncultured Rikenellaceae bacterium | reverse complement strand
CACGTAGCCGCTACGGCGGAGCAAGGTAGGGGGGTTGGGGGGTAGAACGTAAAAGGGAAATGAAATGTCCAACTTGAGAAAAATCTTAATTAAAATAATATTGCAATCGGTTGCATGAACTAATTTTAATAATTACTTTTGATTTTGTTATTTTCGTGCTTTAATTGACTTTAAGTTTATCAGAACGGAATTTCACCAATCATTTTTGTTATGAACGATATACTGGCCCGGATCGCACTGTGTGTTGAGTCAGGCAAAACGGACAAGGCTTCGCCGTACCCTCCAGCAATGAAGGGACAGGACGGGGCGGATGAGATCACAAAACTGGCGATAGAAGAAGGACTGGGTCCTGCCAGGATACTCGATGAAGCTCTTATCCCTGCAATGGCTGCTGTTGGAGAAAGGTTCAGCCGTAAGGAGATCTATGTTCCCCAGATGCTGATGGCGGCAAAGGCGATGAACAGCTCAATGAAACACCTGAAGCCTTTCTTTCAGTCGGGCGAGACCAGGCGGAAAGGGAAGTTCATAATTGGTACAGTCTCTGGCGATTTGCACGACATCGGAAAAAACCTTGTCGCAATGATGATAGAGGGTGGCGGATGGGAGATAATTGACCTTGGAGTTGATGTAAGCGCCGATAAGTTTCTCAGGGCAATTGAAGATAATCCGGGTGCTTTTGTAGGGCTTTCTGCCCTGCTCACAACTACGATGGAGAATATGAAAAAAACGGTTGCTGTGCTGAAGGAAAAGCATCCCGGCATCAGGATACTTGTGGGGGGCGCTCCGGTAACCCGGGAATACTGCGAAAAGATAGGAGCCGATTTCTATTCACCTGATCCGCAGGGTGCAGTTAATTATCTGAAACAGTTTGCAAGTTAATCATGAAGACAGTTCTTTCAGGCAGGACAAGGGAGGTAATCATTGATACCGATGGGCCTGTAATAATAATTGGCGAATCGATTAATCCGACCCGCCGCCGGAAACTTGTCTCCTCGCTTCAGGAAGGAGATTTTTCGTATGTGCTTGAACTGGCTGCCGGCCAGATTAAGGCCGGCGCCGATATACTTGATGTTAATGTCGGGTATCCGGGAGTTGATGATGCGAAGCTTCTGCCCGAAGTTGTGATCGCCATCCAGGACAATTTTGACATTCCCCTGTGTCTCGATTCCCCGAATCCGTCAGCAATCGAAGCTGCACTTAAGGTTTCAGCAGGTAAATGTCTTATAAATTCGGTAAACGGTAAGGAGGAATCTCTCAGGGCGCTCATCCCCGTTGCAAAAGAGTATGGTGCTGCGATAATAGGCCTGTGCATGGACGATGAAGGCATCACGAACGATCCGGAAAAGCGCGTGTCGATAATAGAGAAAATAGTAGAAAGGGCAGTTTCAGCCGGAATCAAAGCTGAAGATGTAATTGCCGATCCTCTTGCAATGGCAGTCAGCGCCGAACCGCAGGCCTGTGTTGTTACACTCGAGACTATCAGGCTGGTGCGCAGGAAACTGGGCATGAACATAACAATGGGAGCAAGCAACATATCATTCGGGCTGCCCGACAGGGAGTCACTTAACTCGGCTTTCATGACGCTTGCAGTCTATTGCGGATTAACCTGCCCTATAGCAAATCCAGAAAAATCAACATCTGCCGCCCGGGCTGCAGATCTTGTTCTTGGCAGGGACGATTTTGCAATCAGGTTTGTTGAGTATTTTCAAAGCCGCAACTCCTGAAGTTCTTAACTTCAGCCATAATAAATCAATCTATGTCTGGTATCAAGCCTGCGCGCCGTTGGCAACCGCCCTTTTATCCGTTCAAAAGGGAGTCGATGGGAAAGCGTTTCCGTGAAAAGCTCGAGATAATTGTAAAGGGTCCTGTATGGGGTTGCCGGATGTGCGGCAACTGCCTTCTTCAGGAGACTGCTTTCATCTGTTGCATGGAGTGCCCGAAAGGTCTCAGAAACGGACCCTGCGGCGGCGTAACACCCGACGGACACTGCTATGTCGACCCGACAAGAAGATGCGTCTGGCACGCAATATACTTCAGGGCCAGAAAGACCGGACGAGAGGATACTCTGCTGGAGGTACTGCCTCCCCTCGACTGGAACAGGGCGGGTACTGAAACCTGGGCCGATGTATTCAGTCAGATCGGAAAAGAAGGCGCCGGAAGATTCTTCGGATCACTGTTTTCGCGCGACAGGGAACTTAAAAAGCAGGTGTGGGATTCCGTTTTCAGAACTGTAAGACAGCCTGCATGGTGGAACGGCGATTCAGAGTATCACGCTGCCGCTTACAGCGAGCCGGCCTCTGAACTGGAGAAAAGTCTGAGGGAAGGCCGCTTCGTTGTTGCAACGGAAGTGACTCCGCCTTTGAGTTCAGGTTCCGCAAAGCTTAAAAGTGATATTGAACTGGTACGGCCTTATGTAAAGGCCATAAATTTTACTGATGCTTCATCGGCTATACCGAAGATGTCAGCGCTGGCCTGCTGCAAAGTTGCGGTTGATCTGAATGCGGAACCTGTATTTCAGATCGCCGCCCGCGATTCAACACGAATTTCGCTTCAGTCGGATGCAATAGGAGCCGGGCAGTTTGGGATAAGAAACATATTGTGTGTCACGGGAGATAGCCCGGTTGTGGGACCTCCGCCTGTAAGCGATCTGGAAATCAACGACCTCGATTCGGTCCAGATGCTGTGGATTCTCCGCCGGATGCGCGATGAGGGAATCTATCTCGACGGAAGAAAAATGAAGTATCCTCCCTCGTATTTTCTCGGCGCTGCAACGACACCCTTTGCACTGGACCCTGAGCTTCAGGCAATAAGGGATCAGAAAAAGGTAAACGCCGGAGCCCAGTTCTTTCAGACAAACATAATATTCGAACCCGAAAGGCTTGACCCCTGGCTCGAACAGCTTGACAGACGAAATGTCCTCGGCAAGGTAAGTATTCTTGTAGGACTTGTACCGCTGAAAAGCTATAAGGCAGCACGTTATCTCCACGAAAAGGTACCCGGAGTGTACCTTCCTGAAAGGATACTCACCCGCATGGAAAAGGCAGGAGAGGGAGCCGGGGAGGAAGGAATAGCAATAACACTCGAAATGATCTCATCACTAAGGCAAAAAAAGGGTATAAGCGGGATTCACCTTATGTCGCTTGGATGGGAAGAAGTTGTTGGAAGGATTGTCTGCGAAGCCGGACTTGACAAGCCATGATGAACTCATTTCAATATAGTTTTTCAGAACTTGATGTCGATTGCGAAAGGATAGGCAGAGTGCTCGGCCACGGGGAAGGGTATCAGGCCGATGAATTTTCAGGCCTTATCAGTGAGCTGATCGTCAATTCTGCCCGGGAATGCTCAGTAAAAGCGGAATTCAGGATTTATCCGGCCGGGGAATGGGACATCACCGCGAAATCAGTAATAATAGAAGATATTGAATTCAAGCTGAAGGATATTGTCTTTGCCCAGGTAAGAAAAGCAGAATCGTTTGCCTTCTTTATCTGCACGGCAGGGCCGGAAGCTGAGGAGCTCAGCAGGAGGGCCATGGAAGACGGGGATCCCCTTGCTTCATACATTTACGACATTATTGGAAGTGAGATTGCTGAAAGCGCATCCAGGCTGGTTCTTCAGGAAGTGAGGAAAGTCTCCGAAATATCCGGTCTGAAGGTTACAAACAGGTATAGTCCTGGATATTGCGGATGGGATGTATCGGAACAGCACAAGTTGTTTGAACTCATGCCCGGCAATTCATGCGGAGTAAGCCTTAACGCCTCGGCTCTTATGAATCCGGAAAAATCGGTCAGCGGACTTATCGGGATAGGAGCAGATGTCAGTTTTGATCCCTATCCCTGCAAGTCGTGCCGACGGACAGACTGTCTTTACAGAAAGACGTTATAACAATGTTATAACATGCGTTATAACATTGTTATAACATTCCCGAGCTATATTTCTTGAATTCTCCGGCTATATCAGCCTGGA
>CAZKTX010000145.1:0-1944 GCA_964555805.1 uncultured Rikenellaceae bacterium | reverse complement strand
TGTTATAACATTCCCGAGCTATATTTCTTGAATTCTCCGGCTATATCAGCCTGGATATTATCGCCGGCATGTACGAGTACCCTGTATCTGAGGACAAGGCTGGTTCCGTTCTTAAGGAAAGTCTCCTCACCGTTTTCAGGCCAGTACATGGGTGTCGGTGAGATGAATCCGTAGTCGCGTGTAAACCAGGGAGCAGGATACCATGGATTTGAAGGGTGCTGCATTATTGCCAGACCTTCGACTGCATTTCCCCTTTTCCCGCAGAAATCGATCCATGGGGATCTCTTTCCGAAAGTATCCTTTTCGCTTTTTGCACCTTCGGCATTAATCATAGTGCCGCCATTTGTAACTGAAATGTCAGCGGCCAGTCTGGCGCTGAACAGCGAGTGGTTGGTTTTCCTGATATGGACATCCATCAGTGTAAGCATTGTAATTTCAACATCGATGATTGTTCTGTCCGGTGCCGGTGCGGTTATTATGTACCTCCTTGAATCCTTGACCGGGGAGAGGGCTCCCGGGCGGCTCCAGATGCATTCATCGGAGATCACGACAGTATCACCTCCTTCTTTTTCGATACGGGCATTTACCGAGATTATCCTTCCGCGTTCAAGCCCTTCCTGCCAGTAATTTCCTCCGTTTACAAGGTCGCATCCAAAGAACAGCGATGTATGATGAGGATATACGGCGTTTCTCATCGATGTGACTGAACCTCCTGTTACAGGTCCGTTCACAGGGTAGAAGAAAGGGTATTTCTCATCTTCCGAAAAGATGTAGCTTGTAAAGAATTTTCCGTCGATGCTCACATTGATTTTGGATCCGATACGCTCAGCTGTCAGTTTGGCGGCCGATACCGGCAGAAGAATTGTACACCCCATCACGACGATGAGGATGTACCGGATCAGTCTTTGCATTTTATTTATTTTCAGTTATTTGTGATGTAATCAGATTACAGTTTGATGTAATTGGTTCCGTAAGGAGCTCTCTGGGGTCTCGAAAGCAGGCTGTTTGCCTCATCGTCACCCACAAATTTCTCAGTTTCGGGATTCCATTTCAGTTTTCTTCCCAGTTTCATTGCGATATGGGTAACAAGGCAAACTGTACATGCCCTGTGTCCGATCTCAACCGGAGATATCGGTTCCTTGCGCGATTTGATGCAGTCGAGCCAGTTGCCTGCCTGATCGCTGCTTTCATAGAGATGGATCTCGTTAGGGCCGATCACTGAATTCAGGATTTTAGGATCGCTGGCGTCGAGTGATTTTGTATTCTCAGCCTGGGCTATAGGGTCGCTGTCGGTGGCCCGGTAGTTTCCGCGTGTAACAAATATCCAGCCATCGGTTCCTTCATATCTGACTCCGTTGGGATAGTTTCCGCTTGTAAGTTGAGTTACACCGTTTGCATATTCTGCTATTGACATGAAGTCGCCGTGAACATCCCACAGTCCTGCTTTCGGGAACTGAGCAACTGCTTCGATCGAAACCGGGCCGGTCAGCTCTGTATCCATACCCCATGCTGCCGAGTCGAAGTGGTGCTGACCCCATCCTGTTATCATGCCTGCGCCGAACTGTTCACATCTCAGCCATCCCGGACGTCCGAAATCATTTTGCGGATGGACGCGGATCTCAGTATAGTAGACTTCGGGGGTGGATCCCAGCCACATATCGTAATTCAGGTTTCCGGGAACAGGCATTTCAGGAGCTTCAGGACCGGCAGGATCTCCGGGTAATCCTATTTTTACAGTGTGGAGCTTTCCTATTCTGCCGTTTCTTACAAGTTCGGCGGCGATTCTCCACTGCGGGCTTGAGCGCTGCTGAGTTCCGACCTGAAGTATAACCTTAGTCTTCTTAACAACATCACTCAACAGTCTGCCTTCAGTTATTGTAAGCGAAGTAGGTTTTTCCAGATATATGTCCTTCCCGGCGAGAGCGGCCTCAATTGCAGGCTGGG
>CAZKTX010000144.1:0-6113 GCA_964555805.1 uncultured Rikenellaceae bacterium | reverse complement strand
AGCCTCTTTTTTTTTGCTCCTCTCCCGGCAGCTCTTCTATTTCCGTCGGCTTCAGCAGACGGTTGAGGCACCCCCTGATTGTGGGGCTTTAGCCCCCTGTTTCCTGGCCCTGGACGGATAATCTTCCTTAAAATTCAATACTTTTGCTGCAAACAAAATTCAATTGACAACCGGTATCGTAGTCAAGTCGGTGGGGAGCCGCTACAGTGTGCTCCTGAGCTCAGGAGAAGTGATTTTTTGCCTTCTCCGGGGAAAACTCAGGGTTAAGGGTGTGGAAACCACAAACCCGGTTGCCGTGGGCGACAATGTAAGAGTTGACCTTGCGGATGAAGGCAGATCAGGTATTATAACCGAAGTTCTGGAGCGCCGTAATTACATCCTGCGGAAATCATCAAACCTGTCGAAACAGTCGCAGATAATTGCAGCCAACATCGATCAGGCCCTTCTGGTTGCAACTGTCATTCTTCCCAAAACACCGGTTGAATTCATCGACAGGTTCCTCGCCACTGCCGAGGCTTACAGTATCCCGGCAAGGATAATCTTCAACAAGACCGACCTCTACGGCCCCGAAGAAACCGAAAGGATGGAAGAGCTTATCTCTATCTACACTGATGTGGGATACGGGTGTCTGAGGCTTTCGCTTGAGAACGGAACCGGAATACCCGAACTGATCGGTTTAATGAAGGACAAAATCAGCCTTATCTCAGGGAATTCGGGGGTTGGCAAGAGCACTCTGCTCAATGTCCTCAACCCGGAACTGAAGCTGAAAACCGAAGAGATATCCGATTACCACAAGCAGGGTAAGCATATAACAACTTTCCCCGAGATGCATCCGCTTCCTTTCGGAGGCTTTGCAATCGACACACCGGGCTTGAGGGGATTCGGGGTTGTAGACATGGAAAAGAACGAGATTTACCATTTTTTCCCTGAGATATTCAGGGTGGCAGCGAACTGCAGATTCTATAACTGCCTTCATCTCGACGAACCGGGATGCGCTGTCAGGCAGGCCGTGGAAAACGGCGGTATAAACTGGCTCAGGTACAGAAGTTATTTAAGTATTTTGTATGATGAGAATACTAAATACAGGTGAAACCGAGTTAAATACACTGAGCATGTTTACATAGTCTGACAGCAAGGATACAAAATATGAAGAAAATCTTGATTATTGTCATATCGGCATTTATGATAATAGTATGTGCAAATTTCTTCTATTACAGTAGTCGCTTCAATAAGCAGATCAGCAATAAGACATTATATCTCGACAGACAGGTAAAAGCAGCCGGCCTGCATACAGACAGCATTAACAATAACTTTTCAGGCGACATCAGCCAGATCATACTGACCGATGATATCTTCTGCTTTTTCTCTGATCCCGGCTGCAGGACGCGAACGGAGGACAGGATGAAGCTTTTCTTCACACAGTATGGCGATCTCGTAACAGGAATAAAATTCTACGACAACAACAGGAATGAGTTTTCGCTGAAGAAAGATGAAACCGGAATCAACTGGCTTGAGCAGAATTTTGTGCTTCATGTTCAGGATGAGATAATCTCCGAGGAACAGCTTGTGCAGAATGGCCGCAGCCAGTCATACTATGTTCCGGTGATGTACAAAGGCAGCCTTTTCGGCAACATTGTAATTGATCTCGACTATCAGAAATTTTTCACTTATCTGTTCCGAAATTCCAGCCTTGAAAATTACCAGTGGCAATGGGTACTGAACGATTCGGGCGAAACAGTTTTCAATAACAGCGGCTGGAACCTCAGTTACACAGGCATGAGGAAAATTATGGACGGACTCGGAAAAAGAGGATCGGAATCCATGATCCACATGGCAAATGGAGGAGATAAACCCCGTCAGGTAATATCATCATATTATACAACAAGGCTCCTGCTAAGGGATTTTTGCCTTGTTTACTCATCCCCGACCGACAGTTTCGCTAAGTATATATTAATGAATTCAGTCCCGCTGATTCTTGGAATGCTTACAGTAATTCTGCTTCTGCTCCGGTTTATGTCACGTATTATAAGTGCCCGAAGAAAGGAGAATGAAAGACTTGAATCGCTTGAGCTTATGCTCCTGGGAATGATTGAGGAGATGCCGGCGGGAGTAGTTATATACAACGGCCACAGGGAGATCATTAAGGCTAACGGCATGGCAGCGGAGCTGTATGGATACTCCGGCGGTGATGAGATGAAAGGAAAGATTTTCCCTGAGCCTGCAGTCACCGATGAAAACAATTATTTCTCGAAACACCTGGGCGGTACATTCAGCCCCGAACAATTTGTCATTCTGAAAAGAGACAAGGGAGAACTGATACTGTTCCGCACAAGCATACCGGTTACTTTCAAAGGAGAGGAAGCCAGCATGGACATGCTTGTCGATGTCACAATGCTGGAGTCGGCAAGGAAGCAGGAAGCCAGCGCCAGCTCGGCAAAATCGGAGTTCCTGGCACGCATGAGCTATGAGATCAGGACTCCCCTTAACGGTATAATAGGCATGACTGACATCCTCGAAAAACAGGAACTGACCGATGAGGCGCTTAATGTTCTCGGACTTCTGCGCCGTTCGGGCGAAGTGCTGCTGAATATAATCAACGACATCCTCGATTTCTCAAAAATAGAATCGGGCAGAATGATCCTCGACGAGATCCCTTTCAACCTTCGCGAAGAGGTTGTATACTGCTACGATCTTGCCAGGACAAACATTGATGAATCGAGAGTTCAGTTTTCCTGCAACGTAGAGGAAAATGTTCCCGACAGGGTTATAGGTGATCCGTTCAGACTAAGGCAGGTTCTTACAAACCTCCTTAATTATTCGGCTGACAACACTGACGACGGAAAAATAAATCTTGTCTGCACCCTGCTTGAGAATAACGGGGAAACCCTGAAGCTCGGTTTCGAGCTCAACGATACGGGAAAAAGCTTCGATAAGGCAACTTTAAAGAAGATATTCGGCGATTATGTGACCGTTGAGTCAAAAGTTCATCAGGATGATGATGAATCGGGTTTCGGTACAATACTTGCCAGGCAGCTTGTCGGACTGATGGGCGGAGATTTTACGGCAGTCAGCCCATCCGGGCTTGAGGGTGACAGGGGTGTGAAGCTCAGTTTTTCTATCACCCTGTTTTCGAATGATAAACCCGCGAAGAACCTGAACTTTGATTTCATTTCCTCCTTCGGACATATCAGAACACTTGTTATTGCCGGCAGCCAGACCAGGGATGAGGAAATACTCGGATCGCTGCATAAGCTTGGACTGGCCCTGACAGTAACGACATATCAGAGATCGACAGTAAATCAGATCAGGCAAAACCTTAGCCATAACGGAAACCGGTACCAGCTTCTTGTAATACTCGACGACAGGGAGTTTGACGGATTCGCGGTTGCAAAGGAGATTTCAACAAGCGGGCTTGCCGGAGAGTTCATTATACTTATGATTAGTTCCAACGATGTGAAGGGTAACCTCCGCAAATGCATTGTCTCGGGGATAGATCATTATATTGTGAAGCCATACGAGATGAAAGAGCTTTATGATACTGTTAAAATCAGCTTTCCCCAGGTCGACAGATCTATTCCGGTACCGAAAAATGAACCTGTGAGGAGGGATCTCAGGATACTCGTGGTGGAGGACAACAAGATGAATCAGAAGGTAATCGGTACAATGCTGAAGAGCCTCGGCTATTCGTTCGATTTTGCTGACGATGGTTTTGCAGGTTACATTCAGGCCAAAACCCGCAGGTACGATGTTATTTTCATGGACCTCATAATGCCGGAGATGGACGGGTTTGAGTCGGCCCGCAAGATACTTGAATACGACGACACCCTTCTTATAGTTGCATTTACAGCCGACAACATGCCTGAATCGAAGAAAAAGGCTGAGATGTCGGGCATTAAGGAGTTCATTCCAAAACCCGTCAGGATAGACGACCTGAAAAAATTCTTCACAAGCCATTTTATCAAAAATTAATTTTACTTGCTTAAGTTTGCGCCGTAAGATGCACTGTTTCTTATGGTATCCCGGCAGACACAGAAAATTTGTATAATCTCATTCCTGGAACTTGCAGAGAACATACCTGTTGTTGATGTAAGATCACCTTCGGAATTCAATGCCGGGCATATCCCCGGTGCGCATAACATCCCTCTTTTTGATGATGCGGAAAGAGCAGTGGTGGGAACCATGTATAAAAAGGAAGGCAGCCTTAATGCGATCCTTGAAGGAATAAGGCTTTCAGGACCCGTAATGCATTTAAAGCTTGAGGAGGCCCTCCGGGTTGCCGGTGACGGGAAAAGGCTCCTGGTTCATTGCTGGAGGGGCGGAATGCGGTCGGAAGCAATGGCCTGGCTTTTCTCTCTCGGAGGCATTGAAACTGATGTACTGGAAGGCGGGTATAAGTCATACAGGCGGCATGTTCTTGATACCCTTTCGGCAAAGAGAAAACTGATAATCCTGGGAGGACTGACGGGAAGCGGCAAGACTAATATTCTCAAAAACATATTGGAAAAGGGAAGGCAGGTGATCGACCTTGAGAGCCTTGCAAATCATAAAGGATCGGCCTTCGGGTCGCTTGGCCAGCCAACCCAGCCTTCATCTGAACATTTTTCAAATATGCTGTTCGAAAAACTGAGACTTACCGATAGTGATAAACCGGTCTGGCTCGAAGATGAAAGCAGGAACATCGGAATGGTTTTCATGCCAGAGGAATTTTATATGAATATGCAGATTAACCCGGCCATAATACTGATTATGGATATTCAAACCAGGCTCCCAAGGCTTATTGAAGAGTATTCCTGTTATCCTCCTGAATTGCTCCGGCACTCAATAATTAAAATCAGCAGGCGACTTGGCGGCGACAGGGCCAGGGACGCTGTGGATGCGGTTAACAAAGGTGATTTTGCAACCGCTATCGCAATCACCCTTCAGTATTACGACAAGGCCTATAAGTACAGCCTGACAAGGAAGCCTCAGGAACTCCTTCATTACGTGAATACGGATACGGATGATGTTGAGATCAATGCCGGCATGATACTCGAAGCCGCAAGCCGGATAAAAAGATAATTATAGCGGTTTACTGCCTGTGACGCTCCAGGGCATCCACCCATTTGAAGACCTTGTCGGAACGCCTGACGGCTTGTGGAGTTTTTATTGAACAGAATTCACCCTTAAGTGCCTTGCCGGTCGGATTAAGGTCGACACGTATTTCTCCGGCAGGGAATTCGATAACACCAGTTGTCGGGCCCGTTATCATCAGGGGCTCCCCCTGTTCCAGGCCGCCGTTCTCAAGTTTTATCTCGGCCACACCGATTTGTGCGAAGTAATTGGTTACTTTCCCAAGGTATTCCTTTCTTTTGGTTGCCGAGGAGCCATAACGGGAGTTCCATTCGCCCAGCCTCTGCCCAAGATAGTAACCATCCCAGAACCCGCGGTTGAAAACTGAAGCAAGCCTGTTCCTCCATCCGGCTATTTTATCCTCGTTGTAAGAGCCGTCAGCAACAGCCTTCACAGCTTCATCGTAGCATGAGGTTACAGTTTTAACATATTCGGGCGACCGTGCACGGCCCTCTATCTTGAATACGCTCACTCCGGCATCAATGAGCCGGTCGGCGAAGCCTATCGTACAGAGGTCTTTTGGCGACATTATATACTGATTGTCGATCTCCAGTTCATAGCCGGTTTCCCTTTCAGTAACAATATAGGCTTTGCGGCATGTCTGCCTGCATTTGCCCCTGTTTGCCGACATCCCTGTTTCGTGGAGACTCATGTAGCATTTTCCGGATGTCGCCATGCACAGCGCACCATGGACAAACATCTCAACCTTTACAAGTCCGCCGTGAGGGCCCCTTATATCCTGCTCCCTTATCATCCGGGAGATATTTCCGACCTGTTCGAGGTTAAGTTCCCTGGCAAGCACGGCCACATCGGCCCACTGGGAATAAAAGCGCAGCGCTTCTATATTCGTTATATTAAGCTGGGTCGACAGGTGAACTTCCATACCGGCATTGAAGGCGTACCTGATAACTGAAAGGTCGGATGCTATAATTGCCGAAATTCCGCAGGTCCGGGCAGAATCGACGATCCGCTTCATCTGTTCCACTTCATCATCGAAAACTACT
>CAZKTX010000143.1:0-6268 GCA_964555805.1 uncultured Rikenellaceae bacterium | reverse complement strand
GCCTGGAAGCTTATAATGAAAACCGCAAGGGAGCTTTAGAGCCTGGATCCGCTCAAACCTTTCCATTTTCCGATATTCATTCCGAAAATATCGACGCCGAACAACATCTTAAGGTAAGGAGTTTCGCCAATGGCCCGCCAGGAGGCCTCGACTCCCGATGATATCATAAAGGGTATCCTGAAAAGGTAGAAATCAGCCATAAGCTGAAGTCCGAATGATTCGAAGGTCTCCCTGTATTCGTGATTTTCCATCGTAATCATCCTTCTTCCTACGTCATTGAGTTCAGAAATGAATACATAGCTGTCTTTTCCACTTGACCGGTCATAGAAAAGATCCGATCTTATCCTTGTCATGTACATAATTCCCCCAAGTCTGAAATCGGGATAAGCGACAGGCATGAAGTAGTCTATCGAACCTGTCATAAGTTCCTGGGAGATTATGTTGTCGTACCAACGGCCATTATCAGGTTTTCTGGCCCCGATATAGCCTCTTGCAAAGGATATTCTGTTACCAAGTACATATTTCTCAGGATTCTGCTTCTCTGCTTCGAGCCTTAGCCTGAAACCATGGTTCTTCAGAGCCCCGGGGAAGTACAACGATACCTTTCCCGACATTATATCGCCATAAATCCTGCTGTCGAAGGGATAATCAGAATAACTGAGGTCGATTGTCTGCGCAAGTCGCGGATATATATCCCTTAATGCCTGGCGCCTGTAATTTGAGAAGTATATTCTTCCCGTAAGCTGGTTCTGAAGGTTGTCCCAGGTACCTTTGTCATGGAGCCATATGTAATCATTCTTAATTGAAGAAGAAGCAGACAGGTAAAGCTGTTTTGTGAAAGTCCCTCCCCTGAATGTAAGCGGAAGATAGATTTTGCTTGTCCATGAGTATCCGTCCGACAGGATTTCGGGGTCAGCCACATCTTCCCTGAACTTCTCTACATAGACAGGATTTCCGTACTCTATACCTGTTTCAAACATCGGGTACCATCCCATCCAGCTTATCTTTGAATGAAACTTATGCCTCTGGCCTGTGTATTCATAGCCAAAGGTGGAAATGAGGCTGCTCAGATTATTCTGGGTCATCAGTGTGAATCCGGGTGCAACTGCTGAAAGATCATCCTGTATCTCATCAATATCGGCATAGAAAGGCATCCAGCTATGAAACCTGAAGAGGTTCTTCCATTTTCTGTAGGGAGATGGGAAGTAAGCATTTCCTGAAGCGTCTTCGGCAGGAGGCTTTTGAGCTTTAAACCTGTTTATCAGATATGAATCAGGCGATTTGACAACCGGTCCGGTTGCAGTTGCCTCCGGGATTCTTATGCTGCTGATGTTGTTGCCCGACGATGTATAATCGGCGAAAAGCATCAATGACCCGTTAAGGCTTAGGTCGGTTGCGCCGAATCTCGATCTGGTCAGGGGAGTAACCGTTCCGTCAGGTTTCCTCAGATATATGTTTTCAGTTCCGTTGAGGGAACTGACATAAAACAGGGAATCATTTCTGAGGAATGACGACTGAATATCGTCGGTGCCTGTCTCAATAAGCGTTTGCCATGTTTTGTCTTCGAGGCTGAACCTGAGTATTCCCTCACCCTGTTCAGTAAGATGGATCACTGTAAGGAAAGCTCCTGATGGGTCCCACTGGGGCCTCTGGAGAGCTGCGTTTCCGGGTGAATCGGCAGAGTGAAGCCTGTCGCCGCTGACTGCATCAAGGATATTCAGTGTGTTGCGGTTGTCGGTCCTGTTTTCAATTGCAGCAATCAGACTGCCGTCGGGAGATATTGAGGCCGACATGTACCTTGACTTTCGTGTCAGGCGGTGTGTTTGGTCATTATCGACGTCCATTACAATTATATCCGACCATTCCCTGTTCTCCCATCTCGGGTCGGAATGAGTCTCGACCCAGACAAGTCTGCCGTTTCCGTAACTTATGTAGTATGGATAGATGTTCCCCGGAATATGGATCCTTTTCTCGCTTTTATCCGAAGACCTTATAAGTACCAGTGAAGGAGGGTCGGACAGTGAGGTTTTCACTGCTATTATATCATCGTTGCCTGCAAGTACGGGAGAATAGTAATTAATGAATTTTTCCCCTTTGGAGGGATTCATAACAGTGTAAATCAGGCTTCCCGATTTTGAATCATCCTTTGTCCAGGCAGTACTGAGCGAATCGAATGTTTCTTTGAACAGTCTGTTTTTTGTCAGCGAGGCTGACTTTCTGAGGCTGAGGTTTACGGGGTTGATAAGGAAAGGGGCATTCCCCGTCAGATTAAGGGCTTTTCTCCACATCTGCTGATCATATTTTGAGTACGACCAGGCCATCATCTGATATCCGTACTTGTAATGGTCCGGGACGAAATCCCTGAATGATCCGTTTACAGATTTATCATAAGAGAACACATTTCCCTTTTCGATAATCATTGCCTTGAGTTGTTTCTGGAATGATGCGGTCCTGCCGCGTCCCGATCCGGTAAGCACCGATTCGGAAAATACAGCATCCCCTTCGAGATGCCATAGCGGCAGAAGGCCGGCGACGACTCCTGTGAACTGCTGTCCGGAAATAACCGACATCGCTTTTGTGAATCCACTATTGATCGACTCCATCTGCATCACATGAGTAAGCTCATGAATTGCAAGCTGGGTGTTCGCGTCGAGGGGGATTGAATTTTGCTCCGGAGTGGGATAGATCTCCATCCTGTCTGGGGCCCATGCCACATATCCGTTCGATCCGGTTGTATGATTATGTATTACAACGGGGATTCTGAACTTTTTTACCGGATAGCGCTGCGACAGCTGAGACCATGCGTTATCGAGCGACCGTGCAAAATCGATACCGGCATCACCGTATGTCTTTGGATAGATCAACGTGAACCGGTCTGTTTTAATCTGCATCCATTTCAGAGAGGCAGGATCCTGGCCTGTGTTATAGTACTGGGCTGATGCGATCCCCGAAAGGAAAACAGATAAAACGACTGCCAGAGCCCTGGTTGATTTCATTAAAGGCAATTTATACAAAAATAGCAAAATAAGCCGGTGTCCCTTCATTTGGACAGAGTCTGAAAAATTTCGTAATTTCACCGCTCGGTCATTTGAATGAATTTCAGGATAAACCACAACTTATTGATGAAGAAATACAAGCTGACAGAAATGATAACCGGCTGGGTTGTATTTGCAATTGCCCTGGTCACTTATCTTCTTACCCTTGAGCCAACTGCAAGCCTTTGGGATTGCGGTGAATATATTGCATCGGCCTTTAAGCTCGAGGTCGGGCATCCTCCCGGAAACCCGGTATTTATGGTTGTTGCAAGGTTCTTTTCATTTTTTGCCCTGGGCGACACTTCTAAGGTCGCAGCAACAATTAATGCTATGTCGGCTCTTGCAAGTGCATTCACAATCCTCTTTCTTTTCTGGACAATCACTCATCTGGCCAGGAGGATACTTCTGGGGAAAAACGGTGAGCCGGGTCTTACCCGTACTATCGCTATAATTTCTGCCGGCGTTGTCGGAGCCCTGGCTTTCACATTCTCCGATTCATTCTGGTTTTCCGCGGTTGAGGGTGAGGTGTATGCCTCTTCTTCATTTTTCACCGCACTTGTTTTCTGGGCTATCCTGATGTGGGAGGACGTCGCTGATGAGGAGTATGCAAACAGGTGGATAATTCTGATAGCTTTCCTGATGGGGCTGTCAATCGGGGTGCATCTTCTTAATCTCCTTGCAATTCCTGCCATAGTACTGGTTTACTATTTTCGCAAGTATGAGTTTTCATGGAAAGGCTTTGCAATTTCGCTCGGAGTTTCTGTAATCGCGCTCGCTCTTCTGCTTTACGGGATCATGCCGGGCATGGTTACAATTTCTTCGAGGCTCGACATGTTCTTTGTCAACTCTCTTGATATGCCGGCCAACAGCGGCATGATATTTCATTTTATTCTTCTTGTAATTTTCTTTTTTCTCGCAGTCAGGTCAACGCTGTACTCGACTGACAGGACAAAAAATGCCGCCTTTGCAATTGCTGCAATGTTATTGTCGGGTGTCTGGGTTATATCCGGGTCGATGATCCTGAATCTGCTTGTGCTTGCTGCTGTAGCATTGTTTATCTGGTACCTGGCTGGAAAGGACAGGGTTACCCTCAACACGGTTCTCACTGCAGTGGCGGTTATCCTGATCGGGTTTTCTTCAAATGCAATCATTGTGATAAGGGCCAATGCAAATCCTCCTCTTAATGAGAACCAGCCGGAGAACCCTTTCAGTCTGCTGTATTTTCTTAACAGGGAGCAATATGGGTCACGTCCTCTTTTCAGGGGCCAGTACTACAATGCTCCCGTTGTTGATTATAAGAACGGCAAGCCGAAGTACGTTCTGGAGGACGGTAAATATATTGTAAGCGCCTATGATCTTGAAAGGATTTATGATGAGCGCTTCCTTACTGTATTCCCGAGGATGTGGAGTGAACAGAGTGATCATGAGGCCATGTACAAGGAATGGGGAAAAGTAAAGGGGACCCCTGTATCAGTGACAAACCAGTCGGGAGAGAAGGAGATCATACGGAAACCCAGATTCAGCGAAAACCTGAGATTCATGTTCTCATACCAGTTCGGGTACATGTACTTAAGATATTTCATGTGGAATTTTGCTGGAAAGCAGAACGATACACAGGGAACGGGAGGAGCAATAAACGGAAACTGGATAAGTGGTTTCAGGTTCCTCGACGAGGCCCGGACAGGGTCGCCCGATCTGCCGCCCGGGATGAAGGATGACACCTCGAGGAATGCTTATTACCTGCTTCCCTTATTGCTGGGTCTTGCAGGGATTTTCTACCAGCTTAACCGCGACTTCAAAAACTGGTGGGTGGTACTGCTTCTGTTCCTCATGACTGGGGCCGCAATTGTCTTTTACCTTAATCAATATCCAAACCAGCCAAGGGAGAGGGATTATGCCTATGCAGGATCGTTTTACTTCTTTGCGGTCTGGATCGGTCTGGGAGTGCTGGCCCTGTACGAGGGTTTGTCGAAGGTTATCGGCGAAAAGGCTTCTGCCCCGGCCGCCGGCGCTCTCTGCCTTATTGTACCTGTATTGATGGCCGCCCAGAACTGGGACGATCATGACAGGTCGGGCCGTTATCTTGCCCGCGATGTGGCGTTCAATTACCTCAATTCCTGTGCCCCGAATGCTATACTTCTTACAAACGGCGACAACGACACCTTCCCCCTTTGGTATGCCCAGGAGGTGGAAGGAGTCAGGACCGATGTAAGAGTCTGCAATCTGATGCTTCTCAACACCGACTGGTATATAAACCAGATGAAAAGGGCGACATATGAGTCAGCTCCGCTTCCGGTCACCCTGCCTGTGCAGAAGTATTACGACGGAGTGAATAATCAGGTGTTCATTGTAGAAAAGACAAAGGATCCGGTCGACATCTCAACAGTCATCGACTGGGTGAT
Source organism: uncultured Rikenellaceae bacterium (assembly GCA_964555805.1). Lineage (GTDB taxonomy): Bacteria > Bacteroidota > Bacteroidia > Bacteroidales > VadinHA17 > LD21. The sequence goes on along the minus strand of CAZKTX010000143.1, from coordinate 831 downwards.
GAGCGACAACAAAGCCACCAAGGTTCAGATATCTGCCAATGAGGTACTTGATGTAATTCCGTCAAGGACTATCAGGATACCTGTCGATTCGGCAGCTGTAATAGCTTCTGGGACCGTAAAGCCTGAGGATGCTGACAGGATTGTTCCTTATATAGACATACAGCTGAAGGGGAGTTCAATACTGAAGAGCCAGCTTGTTATGCTCGACATTCTTGCCCACAACAACTGGGAGCGCCCCATATACTATGTAACCGGATACCATGATGATGCCTTCGGACTCGAAGAGTATTTCCAGCTTGAGGGCCTTGCCTACAGGCTTGTTCCGATAAAGTCGGAGAACAGGAGCTGGCTTGAGTACGGCAGGATTGATTCTGACATCCTGTACGAGAACGTGGCAAACAAATTTGTCTGGGGCGGCGCCAATGATCCTGATGTTAATCTCGATTATCATCATTTACGAACACTCATGGTAATAAAGGCCCGGCTTATTTATGCACGCCTGGCAAAGACGCTTGCATCAGAAGGAAAGAACGAAAAGGCTGTGGCTGTTCTGAACAGCTGTATGGAACTTCTGCCGACTGAAAAATTTCCTTACGATCCGTATTTCACCGACATCATTGAAGCATATTTCATGGCAGGAGATTCAGCCAGGGCCATTCAGCTAACAAGGGACGTGAGCGGGTATTATTTTGCGCGGCTCGATTATTTCCTGAAGCAGAATTCTTATGTGTTGAGTTCAGCCGAATATGAAATGCAGTCGGCGATTCAGTACACGTCAAAGGCAGCCACATTTTGTGAGCAGTACGGGCAGAAGGAACTCGGAGAGGAGAT
>CAZKTX010000142.1:0-6375 GCA_964555805.1 uncultured Rikenellaceae bacterium | reverse complement strand
CTCCCTTGCGGTTTTCATTATAAGCTTCCAGGCTCTTTCAACATGCTCCGGGGTGACGTTTGTCTGGCCTGTAACCATTCTCAGGGTATAAACCCCGTTGACGCTTGTATGAGTAAGATAAATCTTCCCCTCATCATTCAGCCGGTAGTTTAGTGTTTCATTCAGCCTGTTGAGCTCTTCTTCACTTTTCCCGGATGGCCTGTATCTGAAACATACAACATTCAGAGTAACGGGCGCCAGTATCTGGAAGTCATTCTCACGAATTATCATTTCTGCAAGGCGCTTTGCTATCCTGATATGTCCGCGTATCTTGTCGCAGAGCCCCTCCGTACCGTACATCCTGATGACGCTCCAGAGCTTGAGTGCCCTGAACCTTCGTCCGAGGGGAACGCCCCAGTCGCGGTAATCGTTCACAGCTCCCCTGGTTCTTGTCCTGAGATACTCCGGAAGGATCTCGAATGTCTTGATCAGGTATGCCGGGTTCTTCACAAAATATGCCGAGCAATCGAACCCGGTGAACATCCATTTATGAGGATTGAATACTATTGAATCGATGAATTCACGGCCATCAAGCATCCACTGGTATTCCGGAAGGATGAGGGCCGTTCCCCCCATTGCCGCATCGACATGCAGCCAGATGCCGTTTTCGGCACAAATTCTGCCAATTGATTTGAGCGGATCGATTGCAGTGGTCCCGGTGGTTCCGATAGTTGCAATAACGCAGCATGGCTTTAATCCGGCCCTTTTATCGTTTTCAACGGCTTCCCTGAGTTTCTGGACATCCATTGTGAAGTCTTTCCGGACCGGTATCTTAACAAGATTACGTCTTCCAATACCGCTAATCCTGACTGCCTTCTCAATTGAAGAATGAGTCTGCTCCGAACAATATATCCTTAATCCGGTAATTGCAGCGGGTCCATCTTCATTTGCCTTAAAATCCGTTGCTTTCTCCCTTGCGGTCATTATAGCGGCAAGAGTTGAGGTTGAAGCCGAATCCTGGATCACCCCTTCGAAAGTCTTCGGCAGCCTGATCAGGTCCCTCAGCCAGATCATCATTTTCTCTTCAAGTTCAGCGGCAGAAGGTGATGTTTCCCAGATCATGCACTGCGCTCCCAGCGTTGCCATAATCATTTCTGCAAGAATTGAAGGAGCGCTTGTGTTGGATGGAAAATAAGCATAGAAATTCGGGCTCTGCCAGTGGGTTATGCCCGGCATTATGATCTCGTCCATATCCTTCATGAACGATTCAAACGATTCAGGTTTTACGGGAGGATCGTCAGGCAGTCTGTTGAATATATCTCCGGGTTTTACTGTTGATTTGACGGGAAATTTTTCAACCTCATCCATATAACGGGCCATCCAGTCGACCAGTTCATGGGCGTGTTTCCTGAATTCATCGGAAGTCATCAGCCATGGGGTTATTTAACCGATTCCGCCAGCAGGATTATCTTGTTGGCCTTTACCTCAATCACACCTCCGTTGATCTCGAATGTTGATTCATTGTTGGCCATGTCGACTATAATCACAGGTCCGTTTTCAAGAGTAGAAATAATGGGAGCATGGTCTTTAAGCACCTGGAAAGATCCCTTTTTGCCGGGGACCCTTACTGATTTGACTTCCCCTTCAAATATTTTTTTGTCGGGGGTAATGATTTCTATCTTCATCCTGAATTCGTTGCTGGTTCTTTGTTCCTGGTTCTTCGTTTTTCGTTTCGGGTTTCGGGTTTCGTGCTTTTCTGGCTTCACTTTTCATGACTCACGACTCAAGCCTCATCCTTCATGCCTTAACGCCTTGATTTACTGCCAACTGCTTACTGCCAACTGCCAACCGGATCATTTTGACTGGGCGAGAATTTTCTCTCCCTTCTCAATCGCATCCTCGATTGTACCTACAAGCATGAATGCCGATTCAGGATACTGGTCAACTTTCCCTTCGAGTATCATATTGAATCCCTTGATAGTATCCTCGATTGAAACGAGGGCTCCCTTTATGCCTGTGAACTGTTCAGCTACATGGAAAGGCTGAGAAAGGAACCTCTGAACCCTTCTTGCCCTGTGAACCACAAGCTTGTCTTCTTCCGACAGTTCATCCATCCCGAGGATGGCTATAATATCCTGGAGCTCATTGTATCTCTGCAGGATTTCCTTAACCCGCTGTGCGCAATTGTAATGTGCTTCTCCGACTATGTCAGCCGAAAGGATCCTCGATGTTGAGTCGAGCGGATCGACAGCCGGATAAATCCCGAGTTCCGAAATCTTACGACTGAGAACCGTTGTTGCATCGAGGTGGGCAAATGTTGTTGCGGGAGCAGGGTCTGTAAGGTCGTCGGCGGGAACATAAACTGCCTGTACAGAAGTGATCGAACCGTGACGTGTCGATGTGATACGTTCCTGCATAATTCCCATCTCAGTCGACAGTGTCGGCTGATAACCAACGGCCGAAGGCATACGTCCGAGAAGCGCCGATACTTCAGATCCGGCCTGGGTGAAACGGAATACATTATCCATAAAGAACAGGATATCCCTTCCGCCGCTTTTCCCGTCGCCATCCCTGAAATGTTCGGCTACCGAAAGTCCCGAAAGTGCAACCCTTGCCCTTGCTCCGGGGGGTTCGTTCATCTGCCCGAAAACAAGGGCAAGCTTCGATTCCTTGAGAGCCTCCGGATCGACAGTTGAGAGATCCCATCCGCCTGATTCCATATTCTTGAGAAAATCTTTCCCGTAGTTTATTACACCGGCTTCAAGCATCTCACGAAGAAGGTCATTCCCTTCCCTTGTCCTTTCTCCAACCCCGGCAAACACTGATAATCCGGAATAGGCTTTTGCAATATTGTTTATAAGCTCAAGAATAACAACTGTTTTCCCGACACCTGCACCGCCAAACAGACCGATTTTACCTCCCTTTGAGTAAGGCTCGATAAGGTCGATCACCTTGATCCCGGTGTAGAGAACCTCCTTTTCTGTTGAAAGATCCTCGTATTTCGGAGGTTTCCTGTGAATAGGATAACCGCCTTTCCTGTCGAGCGCTCCGATCCCGTCGATAGCTTCTCCCGTCACATTCATCAGACGTCCCTTTATCTGGTCACCGATAGGCATCGTGATAGGTGCACCCGTTGCTATGACCTCCATGCCCCTGCGTAATCCGTCAGTTGAGTCCATTGCAATTGTTCTTACCGTATTCTCGCCGATATGCTGCTGACACTCAACGATAAGGGATGTACCATCATTCCTTCTGATCTCGAGGGCGTCATAAATATCGGGCATTTCAATACCCTGCCTGTCAAACACCACGTCAACCACCGGTCCGATGATCTGGCTTATTTTCCCAGTATTCTTTGCCATAAATCCGAATTATTATTGATGTTAAAATTATGTTTCTCTCAAATCAATTAATCATTTAATTAGTGATCGCGTCCAAAAAGCGATCCTGCCAGCTGAATCAGCTCAGTCTTCCGGTCAGCTGCAACTCCGGCCTTTTCAAGAAATCCCATTGCGCTCCTGTGATAGTCTTCAATCAGGCTTTCCGAAAAAGACCTGATCCTTAGATTATCATAAAATTCAGTCACTTCCCTGACTTTCGACACCGGATCGGTGTCAGCAGTGTACAATTCCTGAAGCTTCTTTTTCTGTTCTGCAGATGCAATTTCCATAGCCCTGACATACAGGAATGTCTTTTTGCGTGCCAGGATATCTCCACCCGTTGTTTTTCCGAATACTTTATTGTCGCCGTAGGTGTCGAGGATGTCATCCCGTATCTGGAATGCAATCCCAAGATTCCTCCCGAACTCATACATAATATCTGCTTCCTTGTCGTCGGCCCCGCCGAAAAGCGCTCCTATGCGTGCCGAAGCGGCCAAAAGGACAGCCGTTTTTAGCTCAATCATCCTGAGATACTCCGTACGCGACACGATTGCAGCCTTTTCAAAATCCATATCAAGCTGCTGGCCAACACATACCTCTATTGCAGTCTTGTTGAAGATCCTGAAAACTTTCTGCAGGATGTTAAGCGGACTCTGGAGGAGGCATTCGTTTGTCATGAAAGCCATTATATCGCCCGAGAGTATTGCCTGGTTTACATTCCATTTCGTATGAACAGTAGAGAATCCCCTTCTCAGAGGAGCCTTGTCCATTATGTCATCATGGACAAGTGTAAAATTGTGAAAGATCTCAAGGCCTGTAACAGGTACTACGGCCTCATCTATCTTATCGCCGTACATGTCGCATACAAGCAGGGCAAGAACCGGCCTGAGCCGTTTTCCGCCGATTGAAAGAACATACTTAACCGGATCTGTCAGCCTTTCAGACTCCTGATTGTAGGAGAGATTGACAAGCGATGAGTCGATTATCTTTTTAAGTTCCGGTTGACTGTACATATCCCTTTCTGCTATCAGAATGTAATTGCCTATCCTTTCAACGCCTCAGCCCCGCTGACAACTTCAAGGATCTGGTTTGTAATGGATGCCTGCCTGGCCTTGTTGTACTGCAGTGTAAGCTCGTTTATCATTGTTGTTGCATTATCCGTAGCCTTGTGCATAGCTGTCATCCTGGCGCCGTTCTCAGCCACAAAGGAGTCGAGTATCGCCTTGTAAAATTGTATCTTAAGCGATTTAGGGATCAGCTCCCTGATAATCTCTTCCTTGCCGGGCTCATAGATGTAGTCGGTATTTACAGATGTCTTCACATCTTCCTGAACCGATTGTACCGGAAGGAACACCTCCCTTGTAATCTGCTGAACAGCAGCATTTTTGAAGTGGTTGTAAATTAATTCAACCCTGTCATACTCGCCTGATGTGAAGGACTGCATCACCTTGTCGGCAATAGTAACAGTTCTTTCAAAGGTCAGATCGTTCAGAAGGTCGTTGTATTCTGCAGCAATGCTGAACTTGTGCTTCCTCATGTTGTCAAAACCGTTCTTCCCTATTGCCAGGAAGCTTACATTGCCTTTCTTGTACTGGTCATAGTACACTTCGGCAACAAGATTTCTGGCTTCCTTAACCACATTCGCGTTGAAAGCGCCGCAGAGGCCCCGGTTCGAAGTAACAATTACTATCAGAACCTTTTCCGGTGTTCCCTCCCTGGCATAGATGTTTTCAACCTGCGACTCGGCAAGACTTTGCGACAGGTTAACAAGTATATCGTGAAGCTTGTTCGCATAAGGCCTCAGTCTGACAATCTTATCCTGTGCTTTCCTGAGTTTGGCTGCGGATACCATTTTCATGGCAGATGTGATCTGTCGTGTCGATTTGACAGAGGCTATCCTTACCCGTATTGCTTTTAAATTAGGCATTCAAGATTAAATTTTTCAGTTTCCCCGGCCGTTTCAGGGTTTATATTTACTTACAAGCTCCTGTGCGGTTTTCCCGAGAATCTCAGTAATGTTATCATTCAGAACGCCTGATGCGATCTGGTCGAGTACATCTCTGTGCTTCAGCTCGAGGTATTCGAGGTATTGGTTTTCAAATTCCCTGACCTTATTTACAGGAACATCTTTCAGCAAGCCCATTGTCCCGCAGAAAATAATTGCAACCTGCTTTTCAATTGGCATAGGTGCATACTGGCCCTGTTTAAGTATCTGAACGTTCCTGGCTCCCTTGTTCAGAATCGCCAGTGTTGAAGCGTCGAGGTCGGAACCGAATTTGGAGAAAGCTTCAAGTTCACGGTATTGTGCCTGGTCAACCTTGAGGGTTCCTGCAATTTTCTTCATAGCCTTGATCTGGGCATTACCCCCAACCCTCGACACCGAGATTCCGACGTTGATTGCAGGGCGGACACCTGAGTTGAAGAGGCTTGATTCAAGGAATATCTGTCCGTCGGTGATCGAGATCACATTCGTCGGAATGTATGCGGCCACGTCGCCTGCCTGTGTTTCAATTATCGGGAGCGCAGTCAGCGATCCTCCTCCTTTTACCATGTGGCGGATCGACTCAGGCAGATCGTTCATCTTTCTGGCGACTTCGTCCGATTCGATTATCTTGGCAGCTCTTTCAAGGAGTCTGGAGTGCAGGTAGAAAACGTCACCCGGATAGGCTTCACGGCCTGGCGGACGGCGGAGCAGAAGGGAAACTTCGCGGTAAGAGACGGCCTGCTTCGAAAGGTCATCGTATATAATCAGGGCATCACGGCCGGTATCGCGGAAGAACTCACCGATTGCAGCTCCTGCAAAAGGGGCATAGAACTGTGAAGCGGCAGGGTCGGAGGCAGTTGCAAGAACTATAACCGTATATTCGAGAGCTCCGTGCTCCTCAAGAGTTTTGGCAATATTAGCCACCGTGGAGCCTTTCTGACCTATCCCCACATATATGCAATAGACAGGTTTGCCTTTTTCAAAATTACTGCGCTGGTTGATTATTGTATCAATTGCAATTGCAGTTTTTCC
>CAZKTX010000141.1:0-6429 GCA_964555805.1 uncultured Rikenellaceae bacterium | reverse complement strand
GTAAGCAAACTTTCTATTTAACCCTCAGGTTCGACTGGCTTTCGAACCACAAACAATCGTCCCGTAGTTTCTTCACGAGGGTGTTCCGCTTATCCATTCCGTAATAGAACTCGTCGAGATACTTTATCAATCCGACTTTTGTTTTTTCAGGAAGATAAGGAAATGAGCTTACTACACTATAGAATTCATCCTTCTTTTCTGCAAACTCGTTCAATATTCCGGTGAACCGTTCTTCGCTCCTGCATACTGCCATATATAAACGCTGTCTCACGTTTTCAATGGGAAGGTCGGTAAAGGGAACGGCGTAATTTGTGTTTACAAATCCGGAATAGTCAAAATCATAAGCCACGATAAGATTGTCTTTTGACCGCGGGTTTTCCTTTTCCTGAAGAAGGATTACATTATGCTGGATTGGAACCGACCAGTCGGTATTGCCGATCATGTAGTTAAAAACGGCAACCCTGTCGAGCATATCCTGTCTTATATCTCTCTGGGTCAGTTTTCTTTCAGCCTCCACAGTTTCAGTCCTTCGTTCAAGCACTTCAACCGGCTCTAAGGCAAAACCATATTGGGTAAGGGGCTTCTTTTCATTTGCGGTGTTTATGTAAGTGATCCTGAAGAGCCTTACTCTCAGACTGTAATCAGTAACAACGTTGAAAAGCTTGTAGACAAGGTATTCCTTCAGTATGTAATTTTCGAAGCCAGCCTTGCAGTAAGGAACAATCTTGAGTTTGTTCAGCCCGGCAAATTCCGAATCAACTGAATCCGTCACCTTGAAATTCATCATCAGAGGTGGAAAATCGCATATTGCCGTCCTGCGGATATTGCCTCGGGCCCTGACCCTGATATTCTTCACAACCGAATCTGTTTCACTCAGGTGATACGTGAGGACAGCAGGAAGATAAAGAGTATCCGACTTATACCTCTTATACTTGTTTATATCAAATTTCAGGGATATCTCCAGCAGGTCATCTGTGTCAAAGAGTGTGACCTTTACATCCTGGGTGTCCTTTACTGCAAAGTTGGAGTCGATAGAGTCGACCTGGGCTGACAGGGTTACCGTCAGGCTTACAACGAGGAGAATAACCAGACTGATCCTTTTCATGCTGAATGTTATTAAAGGCTTGTAACTCAATCCCGAATAACTAAGAAGCGAAAAAATCCCTGAAATATTTTCTGAGCGGGTAATAATTATTATCCCGCACTGTAAATTAAGTAACGAATCTGTTCAACTTTCAAAAAAGCCTTCACTGCTTTCATTTCTTATGTTATAACATTGTTATAACACTTGAAAGGTCAGTAATAATTTATAAAAATAACCTTTTTCCAGTTTCAGGTCAATTTTTATTTTGCAGTATCAGGCTTTGAAAATTGTTTAAACCGGTTTTTATTTCAGAGAGGCAAGATATTCCTTCACTTGCATGTAAACATTTTCAGAAGTAAATCCGAATTTCTCATCGAGTACCTTGTATGGAGCTGAATAACCGAATCCTGGCACTCCGTATACTTTGCCCATCGGGCCGGCAAGACCCTGAAGAGTAACCGGAAGTCCGGCGGTGAGGCCGAATACGGGTACCCCGTCGGGCAGAACGGATTTCCGGTATTCAACCGGCTGGTTCCTGAACAGGCCTTCGGAAGGAGCCGACACTATCCTTATTTTCAGGCCGTCTTTTCTGAGGAGTCCGGCTCCTCCGGCAAGCGTCGCGACTTCTGATCCGCTTGCAAGAAGTATTACATCGGGAGTGCCCTGACAATCAGCTACAATGTAGGCTCCTTTTGCAGCATTAAGTGCATCTTTGTATCTCGAACCGTCTGAAGCCGGAAGGTCAGTAATATTCTGACGAGAGAGCAAAAGGGCGGTCGGAGTAGTCTTGTTTTCAAGGGCAATCTTCCACGACACTGTTGTTTCAGCTGTATCGGCAGGCCTCAGAACTGTCATACTGTTGGAGCCGTTGTGATTTTTCATCTGTTCCATCAATCTGATTTGTGCCTCCTGTTCCACAGGCTGATGTGTGGGCCCGTCCTCGCCAACGCGGAATGCATCATGTGTCCAGATGTATTTCACTGGCAGTCCCATCAGGCAGGCAAGCCTTACAGCAGGCTTCATATAATCGGAGAAAACGAAGAACGTGCCGCAGGCCGGTATTACTCCTCCGTGAAGAGCCATGCCGTTCATAACTGCGGCCATCGTAAGTTCAGCCACTCCTGCCTGGAGGAATGCTCCTGAGAAATCGCCTTTTGAGAATGCCTTTGTCTTTTTAAGGAACCCATCGGTCTTATCGGAATTTGAAAGGTCGGCGGAAGCAACTATCATGTTTTCGATTTTTGATGCCAGAACAGCCAGGACGGTAGAAGAAGCAGCCCGGGTGGCTGAATTTTCCTTCTGGACAATGGCGCTGAAATCAATTTCGGGAATATCGCCTGAATAGAACAGCTTAAGCTTGTTGTCGAGCTCCGGATTTTCCGATGCCCATATCTCTCTGAGCTTCTTCCATTCGGCTGCTGCCTTTTTCTTGTCTTTAATTCTCTGATCGTACAGGGTGGCTACATCGTCGAAGATCCTGAATGGATCGGCAGGGTCGCCGCCAAGGTTAACAAGTGATTTTTCGAATGAACCTCCTGCTTCACTTACGGGCATTCCGTGAGTGGATGTTTTTCTTTCAAAGCTGTTTCCGTCATTGTCGAGGAGTCCCAGGCCCATAATTGTTTTCCCGATTATAAGAACCGGCTTTTCCTTTTCGCTGACTGCTTCTTTCAGGGCTTTCCTGATCTGGTCCTGATCGTTTCCTGCTATTGAGATGACCTTCCAGCCCCACGAAGTGTATTTCATTGCGGTATCCTCGGCTGTAACCGCTTTGGTTTCAGTCGAAAGCTGGATGTCGTTTGAATCATAGAACATCACAAGGTTGTTAAGACCGAGGAAACCGGCAAGCCTTCCGGCACCCTGGGAAATCTCCTCCTGAACGCCTCCGTCGGAAATGAATGCATATGTTTTGTGGGCGAAGAGTTCTCCGAAGCGGGAGGCAAGAAACCTCTCTGCGATAGCTGCGCCTACAGCCATTGTATGCCCCTGGCCAAGCGGTCCGGATGTGTTTTCAATTCCGCGTGTAAGATCAAGTTCCGGATGACCGGGAGTCGGACTTCCCCATTGCCTGAAGCCTTTGAGGTCTTCAGTTGTGAAGTGACCGGTAAGAGTAAGGACTGAATAGAGCATGGGCGACATGTGACCGGGATCAAGAAAGAATCTGTCGCGATTTATCCAACGAGGATCATCCGGATCAAAGTTCAGAAACTCAGAAAAGAGTATATGAATGAAATCAGCCCCTCCCATTGCGCCGCCGGGATGACCCGAGCGGGCTTTTTCGACCATCGACATTGAAAGAATCCGGATATTGTCCGCCGCTCTTAAGTTCACTTCTTTGTTCATAATAGAGATTTTTTACCGTTTAAGTGTGAAGGCAACAAAAATATAATTATTTGATGACAGATCAAAGCCCGCCTGCCTTACTTAATCCGAGCTTTGTCCTGATAGCCTGCAGAATTACATCCTTCGGCCTTGCCTTTAGTATTTCTTTTTGCAAAGGTGGGGAACTTAACAGGCCGATTCATTTGTCACTGCTAAAGCAAGGTTAAAAAATAGTTACAAATACATTGTTATTTTTTTCACAGTAAAGGGATTTGAATTTCTGTAATTTAAATTACAGTAAATTAGATACATAAATAGTTCAGAAAAATATTATTGCATGTCGGTCAGCAGGTTATTAACAAAGTTTCTTAAAAATTATGATCTGTGTTTTGGTAAATTAGAAATTATTGTTATTAATTTAACAGAACGAAGGAATAAGACTCCGTGACAGGTAAAAATAATAGTAATTATTTAAAAACCAATTAAGTATGTATGAAGTCGAAGATCTTGTAAAGGATTTGTCCAGAAAGTATGGCACCGGCAGGAGCAGTCTCATGCCCATTCTTCAGGGAATAGTGGAGAAGCACAACTATTTGTCCGATGAAGTGATGGTCGAGGTCGCGAAGACGCTTGACATCTCAGCAGCGGAAGTATATGGGACGGCTTCGTTTTACACTTTTCTCGATACTAAGGTACGGGGCAAGTATGTGATCAGGATATGCAAGACGATCACATGTTCGATGAAGGGAAAGGGAGAGATATTGCAGACAATTGAAGATATGCTGAAGATAAAAGTGGGAGAGACTACAACCGACAGGTTGTTCAGCCTGTTGGAGACCAACTGCATAGGATGGTGTCATAAGGCGCCGGCAATTCTTATAAATGAGATTCCCTATACGGAGCTCACACCCGAGAAAGTTGCGGAAATACTTAAAAGTTATATGAAAACCAAATAATCTGCTGTATCATGGAAAACAAAGTATTAAACAAGGTTGGGCTCATTTTCGAAAATATTGATCCGAAGGAGGTTCTTACAAAGGCATTCAATATGTCGAAAGATGAAGTGATTCAGCAGGTTCTTGATTCCGGGTTAAAAGGACGCGGAGGGGCAGGATTCCCTACTGGTATGAAGTGGAAGTTTACCGCTGCAGAAAAGGATCCTGAGAAATACATAGTATGCAATGCCGATGAAGGGGAGCCCGGGACTTTCAAGGACAGGGAGATTCTAGACAGGGTTGCCTACAAGGTATACGGAGGAATGGCCATAGCAGGCAGGACAATCGGTGCGAAAACAGGATACGTTTATCTGAGGGGTGAATACAAGTTCCTTCTCCCCAAACTCATGAAGGAGCTTGATGATTTTCATAAGATGATAGATGAGATAGGTTACGATTTCAGGATTCATTACCGGCTCGGAAGCGGGGCATATATTTGCGGCGAGGAGAGTGCGCTGTTTGAATCCATAGAGGGTTTCAGGGGAGAGCCCAGGAACAAGCCTCCTTATCCCACTACATCTGGTGTCTTTTTAAAACCCACCTCCATCAATAATGTCGAAACACTTGTAACCGTGATGATGATAATCACTCACGGGGCCGAGTCGTATGTCAGGCTGGGAACCAAGGATTCGAGGGGTTCCAAGGTTTTTTCAATTTCGGGCGACACCCCTACACCAGGCATCTTTGAGCTTGAGCTGGGAATGTCAGTACAGCAATTCGTGGATGAGTTCGGCGATGGCGACACAAAAGCCGTGCAGGTAGGAGGGGCTTCGGGTTTCTGCGTCCCGAGGAAGAAATTTGCCAGTACCATAATTGGCTTTGAGGGGGTGCCAACCGGCGGATCGATGAAGCTTTTCAACAGTTCAAGGTCGATGTACAATGTTCTTCATAATTACCTTGATTTCTTTACTGAAGAATCGTGCGGACAGTGTACTCCTTGCAGAGTCGGCTGCCAGCAACTGCTCAAGGGTGTTGAGAAGGTGAAAAAGGGAGAAGCTAAATCAACATATCTGAATGAGCTTGTGAAACTGGCCGACACAATGAAAATCGCATCAAAATGCGGGCTTGGTCAGTCAGTCGGAAATGCATTCCGTACTATCGTTGAAAACTTCAAGGAAGAAATCATCTATTAATTCACATTGAAAATCAGAAAAATATGATAAATCTGACTATAAACGACCAAAAGGTTTCAGTACCGGCCGGAACTACAGTTCTTGATGCTGCGAAGTCTCTAAAAATAAACATACCGACATTGTGCAACCATCCCGACCTCTGTGTCGCCGGTAATTGCCGTGTGTGTCTTGTGGAACAGAAAGGAGCCAGGACGCTTGTCGCTTCGTGTGCCACACCGGTTTCGGAGGGTATGGAAATTAATACAAATACGCTGAAGGTAAGGAATGCCCGCAGGCATGTTGTCGAGCTTCTCCTTTCAGAGCACAGGTCCGATTGCACCAAGTGCTACAAAAACACAAAATGCGAACTTCAGGCCCTTGCAAATGAGTTTGCCTTTGGCGACAATATTTTCCTTGATCTTGTGGAAGACCATCCCTATACAATTGACCGTTCATCACCTTCTTTCATGAAGGACGACAGCAAGTGCATCAGGTGTCAGCGCTGTGTAAGGACCTGTTCGGAACTTCAGTATATCTCTGCAATTGCCGTGGCAAACAAGGGAGCGCATCAGAAGATTTCATCATTCCATGACAGGCCGATGAGTCATGTGATTTGCACCAACTGCGGACAGTGCGTAAACCGCTGCCCAACGGGAGCGCTTATCGAGAAGACTTATATCGACCAGGTATGGGATGCAATTTATGACCCCGACAAATATGTAATTGTCCAGACTGCACCTGCTGTAAGGGTGGCCCTGGGAGAGGACCTTGGCTATGATCCGGGAGAAAGGGTTACCGGAAAAATGGTCAATGCCCTGAGGCAGATCGGGTTTGATTCGGTTCTGGATACTGATTTCAGCGCCGACCTTACAATTATGGAGGAAGGGACAGAACTTCTTACAAGGCTGAAGAAAGC
>CAZKTX010000140.1:0-6434 GCA_964555805.1 uncultured Rikenellaceae bacterium | reverse complement strand
GCGGTACAGAAATTCAAGAAGGTCATCACCGAGAACAACGGTGAGATCGTTCATGAAGAGAACTGGGGCCTGAAAAAACTGGCCTATCCAATTCAGAAGAAGTCGACAGGCTTCTACTACCTGATTGAATTCAGGGGAACCGGAGACCTAATCGAGAAACTTGAGGTACAATACCGAAGGGACGAAAGGATAATCAGGTTCCTGACTTTCAGGATGGAGAAACATGCCGTCGAATACGCAGAGAAGAAGAGAAGACAAAAAGAATCAGGAAAAACCAAGGAGGAATAAGCTATGGCACAGAACGAATCAGAAATCAGATATCTGACTCCTCCTACAGTGGAGGTAAAGAAAAAGAAGTACTGCCGTTTCAAGAAGAACCGGATTAGGTATATCGACTACAAGGACCCGGAGTTCCTTAAGAAATTTCTCAACGACCAGGGTAAGATTTTACCCCGCCGGCTTACCGGAACATCATTGAAATATCAGAGGAAGGTGGCAAAAGCCGTTAAAAGGGCTCGTCATATCGCTCTTCTTCCTTATGTAATTGACCTTTTAAAATAAGGAGGGATAGCTATGGAAGTAATTTTATTGCAGGACACAAGCAAGCTTGGACAAAAGGACGATATCGTCGTTGTCAGGAACGGATACGCAAACAATTATCTGATTCCAAAAGGATATGCTGTTGCAGCCACATCATCGGCCAAGAAGATGCACGCAGAAAATCTGAAACAGAGGGCGCATAAGGAAGAGAAAATCAAGGCCAACGCACAGGAGGTTGCCGCCAGAATGGCCGGTATTTCGCTTGTGGTTGGAGCCAAGACAAGTACATCAGGCAAGATTTTCGGTTCAGTGAACACAATTCAGATTGCAGAAGCTCTTAAATCGAAGGGATTTGAAGTTGACCGCAGGAATATAACCCTGCCGGAAGACCAGATCAAGGAAGTCGGCAAATACAAAGCTGTTGTCAGACTTCACAGGGAAGTAAGGGTGGATGTTGATTTTGAGATTATTGCCGAATAACAATCAGGTAAAACATAATAAAAAGGACATGCAGCAGCGTGTCCTTTTTTTTGTACCCGTCAACGGTACCTTTTAAAAGTTGTCGTGAAAATCCTTGCGGCGTTCGTATTTAAGGTCGGCCAGAACCGAGGACTTAACCCTGATTGTAAAGTTCCACATTTTCATTGATCCGTTGGGTACCCAGTTAAAGCTCATAACCCAGCAATGAAGGTCGCGGGTTATTCCTATTTGAGTCATTGTGATTTCCTTTTGTGTAAAATCATAACCGGTCGTATATGTCAATGCTGTTTTTCCAGTAAGGTTGACGTTACCGCTTGCCGATAAGGACTGAGTCAGGTTAGACTTCAGCCCGGGCTTTGAGTAGTGGAAAGTATAGCTTACCCTCATCGACCATGGGACATCGAAAATATAGTATCCATATTCGTCGAACAGCAGGGAGGTGGGATCGCCGGGTGTGCTCATATTGCGGGCTGCATCATCAGTCATCATGCCCTGGTTCGCCGGACCTGTTGTAGTTCTTTGGGGAGTCTGCTGCGATGATTTGTCCTTATCACCCATAAGAAGGCGTCCCAGGTCGAAGTCGAGGCTCATTGAAAAATTTGTAAGTCTCATCAGCTTCCCGTTCTGTTCAAGGGCGAAAGTACTTACAGGAGTTCCCCTCTGGCTCAGACCGTAGAGCGAAAAACTGCTGGCTGCCGATACACCTATATTATTCATAAGCGTTGTCCTCATGCCCATTGAAACAGGCGCCCATCTCATCGAATCAGCAAATACATTGTATGAGGTTGAAATCCCCAGATTATCGATCAGCTTGACCTTTTTGGGTTTACCGGAAGTATCATTCTTTTCGAAAACCTTAGCTTCCAGGATGTTGGTTATATTGAAGCTAATATTGCCGTTTCGTCTCGACAAGGCAGGCGTTCCATAAATATTCCTCTCAAATATCGAATACTCAGTGAAATTTCCCAGGGTGTCCGACTGCACGGTCCTGTAAAGATCGCTGCTAAGTCCCTTGAAGGACGGAATATAGCTGAAACTGACTGAAGGTTTCACAACATGCCTGATTGCCTGCACCCTTGATTCGGGTTTGAAATTAAAAGTTCCGAAAATCTGAGGATTAAATCCTGCACTTATCGAGGGATTCATCGAATGACCGTAGAAAGTACCCCGTATTGTATCGGTTACAACCTGGGGAACAATTTCATTCCTTGAAGGATTGAAATATTCAGGATCCCATCTTTTCTCAAATTTCTGGGTATAGAGAACACCGCTATAGGTTAGCTGTGGTGAAATTGAGAAGTTCCTGAAAGGACGGAACTGAATGCTTACAGGAGCCTCATGCTTGAATCCGTTTCTCATATTGTTCCATACCTTATTTGAGAAAAGAAGGCTGTCGTAGGAATTGATCTGATTATCGAGCGAAGCAGAATACTGAAATTGAAGGTCCTGATACCATTTGGACGTTCCGGCCGCACCTTTCTTCTTCAGCGGGTAGATCCGTGCCATGTTGAAATTGATTTTGGGCAGGTTCACAGAGACTGTTTTGTTCCTGACGTTCTGACTATGGTTCATGCTTGCCGAAAGGTTGAACGGAGTGCCTGTCCATGTTTTTGAATAACTGACACTCGACTGGCGCTGGGTTGTAACATGTTCCATCACGTCATAGCTGTTGTTTTTATCGAAACCGCTTGAACTCATGCTTACGTTGGCTGAAAATCTCGATCCGGGTCTTGCCTTTGCATCCTGGCTGTATGTCCATCCGATTTTGTAGTTCGATGCCTTTCTGTAATCATTCAGCCCCTTATGGCCGCTGATATTGTTGGCGTAGCTGAAACTGAACTGACCGTTGAACTTGTACTTCTTTGAATAGTTCGACTGGGTGGTCATCATCCATGTGCCATTCGTATAAATACTTCCCCGCAGGGCGAGATCGAAATAATCATTAATTGCGAAGTAATAGCCGCCATCGGTTAAGTTGTATCCCCTCTCCTGTTCCTGACCAATCCGGGGTATTAAAATGCCTGAGGCTGCTTTTTTAGTCTGTATGGGGAAAAAACCGAAAGGGAGCGCTACAGGAAGGGGGATTCCCTCAAGGACAAGGTAGCCGGGGCCCGAAATAATTTTTTCACCGGGGTAAATCTTTGCCTTGGGAAGGCGTATATAGAAATGAGGATGTTCAGCATCGCAAGTCGAATAGGTGCTTTGAGCAATATTCGAAGTACCATCGTCAAGCATTTTTGTAACCTGGCTTCTAAGGAGGCCATCTTCCTGTTTTGTTACAATTTTGTAGGCAATGGCTTTCCTGGTTATGAAATTATAGAACAATGAATCGGATTCTATTTCCTGTGAACCCTGCGTAAAGACGGGCTTGCCTGTAAGCTTGCCCACCGAATCGAGCCTGCCTGTTGCAAAAACCGTATTGGCAACCATGTCAAACACGATCGAATCGGCAGTAATCTTAATATCACCATAATTAACCTCCGCCTGATCGGACATGAAAACCCGCTTATTCTTGAGATCATTTCTTTTTGTTCCAACTGATCTATATGTAACCTTCTTGTCGATTGCCTCAGGAGAAATTGTTTTGTTGTTCCGGATTAATGTGTCGATTACTATTGTATCGGGTCGAACTGTTAGGGAATCACGACGGGAAATGTCTACCTGCGAGAATAATGAGACAGAGCAGACCATCACAAGGAACACTACAAGCAGCCGTTTTTGTTTAAAAAAATACAACTTTAATACTATTTTTGTACAGTTTTTGTGACGTCCTGATGTCAGGCGCAAAACTAATTAAAAAAACATGAACTGAATATGGGTTCAGATTTTAAAAACGTCAAAGAACGTACCAATTATATAAAGGCTGCACGATTGATTCCGATGATTCTGCTGGCAGTTGTGTTACCCTTTTTACTTTCTCCTGTTTCAGGATCAGAAAGGAAGTGGGTTGTTGTGATAGATCCGGGCCACGGTGGCAAGGATCCGGGAGCCCTGGGAACCATGAGCAAGGAAAAGAACATCAATCTTGCGATTGCCCTCAAGGCAGGAAACTATATCGAACAGAATCTGGGTAACGTTGAAGTACTTTACACAAGGAAGACTGATGTATTTCCGGCATTGTATGAAAGAGCAGAATTTGCCAACAAGAACAAGGCTGACTTGTTTATTTCAATCCATGCAAATGCAATTTCGAAGAAGACAATCAAAGGAACAGAGACATGGATCATGGGGCTTGCAAAGGATGACCAGAACCTTGAAGTTGCAATGAAGGAGAACGAAGTTATCCTCCTTGAGGAAGATTTTTCGACAAAATACGAAGGATTCGACCCGAAATCGCCTGAATCGTACATTATGTTCACAATAATGCAAAACACGTACAGGGAGCAGAGCCTCTTTCTTGCGACCAATATTCAGAATCAGTTCAGAAACAGGGCCGGGAGGGTCGACCTTGGCGTAAAGCAGGCAGGGTTTCTGGTGCTCTATATGACCTCTATGCCGAGTGTGCTTATCGAGACAGGATTTCTGACCAACCTTGAAGAAGAGAAATACCTTAACTCAAAAGAGGGACAGGATTATCTTGCTTCGGCAATATACAGGGCAGTGAGGGACTATGTAAACGAAATCGACAAGAAGACAAATACTTCAACAACTTCCAGGGAAAGTATTGCACCCTCTCAATTATCTTCAGCTCCCGAATCGGGACTGCCGGAGGATAAACCAAGATTTATGGTGCAGATAGCCACTTCAGCCTCCAGAAAACCACTTATACCCGAAAACTTCGGCGGACTGCAGGATGTGTCTGAAATCGAGTTTGATAACCAGTTCAAATATGCTGCGGGAAGTTTTGAGAACTATTCCCTGGCTGCCGAATACCGTAAGAAAATTGAGTCCTTATACCCCGACGCATTCATCATCGCTGTCAGGAATAATAAAATATTACCTTTACAGGACGCAATTAATTTAAAGTAAAATATAACCAGCAACATGAAAAAGATCTCGAATGAAGCCAGGATTGGGGTTACTGCGGTATTAACCCTTCTGGTTTTCATATGGGTTTTCAGTTTTCTAAAGGGCAAAAACCTGTTTAACAAAACTGCGAGCTACTATGTTGTTTACGATCAGGTTGGCGGACTTGCCGAATCGAGCCCGGTTGAAGTTAACGGCTATAAAGTCGGAGTTGTTCAATCAGTGAAATTCGTGGACCCTGTAAGCGGCCGGTTGCTTGTAACCCTGTCAGTTGACAAAAGTTTCAGGCTTCCTGTCAACACAGTGGCTGAAATCACAACTGCAAGTCTCATTGCAGGAATGAAGATAAGGTTTGTGTACGGTGAAGGGCCCGGCACCTATTCAAGCGGCGACACAATACCCGGGAGACTTGCCACCTCACTGCTTACAAGGCTTGAGGATGAGCTACTTCCGCTAAAGGACCAGATATCGGATCTGATCCTGACACTCGATACTGTAATAGGGTCTGTAAATGAAATCATCGATCCCAAATTCAGGGCTGACCTGCGCTCGGGAATGTCGAGTCTGAGCAATACAGCCAGAAGTCTCGATGAAGCTGAGCTAAAAGCCACGCTTATGAATATAAATTCATTTTCGGCCATGCTTGCCGATAACTCAGGAAAATTCAACTCGACATTCAGCAACCTTGGCAGTATTGCCGACACCCTCGCAGCGGCTGACCTCTACGGTTCGATAAATAATCTCAAATCGAGCCTTGAGAGAGCATCTTCACTTATAAACAAGCTCAACGAAGGAGAAGGAACAGCCGGAAAACTCATTACAAACGATTCCCTTTATACAAATCTTTCGAACAGTCTCGGCAGCCTCGACATGCTTCTTCAGGATATGAAGACGAATCCAAAGCGCTACGTGCATTTCTCCCTATTCGGCAAAAAAAATAACCGGGAACAATAGTTTTTTTCTAAAATTCAGATTATCTTGAACTTAAAAATAAGCGGCTTCATGATGGCAAAATAGTCCTTATTTTTTTGCTTGTTTGGTAAAATTTTACCACTTTTTATAAGAGTTTGTCTGTCATGGGTAATCCGTGAGTTGTGCTTGTAAACTACTGATATACAATATAATAAAACGACAATATTTATTTTGCAATTTAAGTTGCTGACGGTTAAAACCATATAGTTTTTTTGAATTTTACAAGCGAAAAAAATTTTTTTTTTAAGTTTTTTTTTTACAAATATTGCTGTCGGAATCAGCATAACGGATAACCTACGACAAACACAAGATATTTTCATGAACAAATCACACGCCGATGTATGGAGTAATTGTCTTCAGATAATTAAGGACATTATTCCCTCCGTCAGTTTTAAGACCTGGTTTGAGCCTATTATTCCTCTGAAACTTGAAAACAATGTTTTGACGATTCAGGTACCCAGTCCTTTTTTCTATGA
>CAZKTX010000139.1:1838-6605 GCA_964555805.1 uncultured Rikenellaceae bacterium | reverse complement strand
GACCAGCTGGGTATCCCCCACCCCGATGTCAACTTCAATGCAGGCGGCGGATCACAGGCCGAACAGACTGCTGCTATAATGACGGCATACGAAAAACTACTGCGTACTGAAAAACCCGACCTCTGCATCGTTGTCGGCGATGTTACATCGACAATGGCATGCGCAATTCCGGCAAGGAAAATGTTGGTCCCGGTTGCGCACGTCGAAGGTGGTATACGAT
Organism: uncultured Rikenellaceae bacterium; assembly: GCA_964555805.1. Lineage (GTDB taxonomy): Bacteria > Bacteroidota > Bacteroidia > Bacteroidales > VadinHA17 > LD21. The sequence continues at coordinate 6,385 of CAZKTX010000139.1, read as the reverse complement.
CGGGCGACTGGTCAATGCCCGAAGAAATCAACCGTGTGGTGACCGACAGCATCACCAATTATTTCTTCACCACATCGAAAACCGCAACAGAAAACCTGATTCGAACCGGTTTCGATAAAAAGAATATCTTCTTTGTCGGAAACACAATGATCGACACTCTCCTGAAACACCGGCACAGATTCATAAAACCGGCTGTATGGGACTCAGCAGAACTTCAACCCCGTAATTACATTGTTATAACACTCCACCGTCCTGCAAATGTTGACGATACAAGGAACCTTGAAATCCTTGTTAATGAAATAACAGAACACTCCAAAGGCATACCTTTAATATTCCCTGTCCACCCAAGAACATTTAAGGTTATCTCCGGGATTGGAATCAACCGCCCAAACCTTCATATAATAGAACCTTTGGGTTATCTTGAGTTCAATTACCTCGTTGAAAGATCTCTTGCGGTGATAACCGATTCGGGAGGCATAACCGAAGAAACCACAGTAATGGGCATCCCCTGCATCACCCTTCGCGATAACACCGAACGACCCGAAACAGTCGAGATCGGCACAAATGAACTAATCGGAACCAACCCTGGAGCAATAAAGCCGGCACTTGAGAAGTTATTTAGTGGTAACTGGAAAAAGGGAAGCATTCCTGAATTATGGGACGGAAAAGCGGCGGAGAGGATAATCAGGCATATAATTGAAATTTTCTCTAGCACATAAACGATTGTGAACAAATGATTAACGGTATTGGTGACGAGTGTAATTTGAAAATGAGATAATTTGAAAATTTGAAAATTAACTCTGAAACATTGAAACCACTAGTAACCAGCAACTAGCAACCAGCAACCAGCAACAAGTAACCAATATAATTAATACCATATTTTTCCCGCAGATGTCTTCAACCTCCAAACGTATATATCTTTCCAGCCCGCACATGTCCGGCGGCGAAATGAAATACATCAACGAAGCCTTTGATCAGAACTGGGTGGCGCCGCTTGGGCCCAACGTTGATGCTTTCGAAAGAACTCTGGCAGATTACTGTGGTGTTAAGCATGCTGCAGCCTTAAGCTCGGGTACGGCAGCTATCCATCTGGCTCTGATAATCCTGGGTGTTGAAAAGGGGGATGAGGTAATAGCTTCTTCATTTACGTTCTCAGCTACAGTCAATCCGATCGTTTACCAGGGGGCTACACCGGTACTGATTGACTCGGAACCCGGAACGTGGAATATGGATCCGCAGTTACTGGAAGACGCTATTAAAAGGCGCAGGGCGTCAGCCTCCGCTAAAGCTTCGGCTGGCAAGGCAGGGCGCAGGGTAAAAGCAATAATACCCGTACATTTATATGGGATGCCGGCAAATATGAAAGATATCCTGAGTATTGCGGAAAAATATGAGATTCCTGTAATTGAGGATGCTGCTGAGGCGCTTGGAAGCAAATATGATGGTAAACCGGCAGGATCGTTCGGGAGATTTGGCATACTTTCATTTAACGGTAACAAGATAATTACAACCTCCGGAGGCGGGGCTCTGATCTCAGATAACAAGGACTTTATCGACAAGGCCAGATTCCTTGCTACACAGGCAAGGGATAAAGCCCGTCACTACCAGCATAGTCAGATAGGCTACAACTACCGTATGAGCAATGTCCTAGCAGGCATCGGCCGCGGACAAATGGAAGTAATTGATGACCGGGTCAGGAAGAGAAGAGAAATATTCTCATTTTATAAAGAACAACTTGGCACCATTGACGGATTTGAATTCATTGACGAACCGGGAGATGAATTCTTCTCAAACAGGTGGCTTACAACTGTACTCATCGATCCGGAAAAAACCGGTTTCACACGCGAGGAACTGCAGACCAAACTTGAGAAAGAGAATATCGAAACCCGTCCGTTGTGGAAACCAATGCATCTACAACCAGTTTTTGCTGATTGTCCTGCCTTTGTCAATAATACTTCGAAAATGCTTTTCGAAAAGGGTTTGTGCCTGCCATCAGGCTCCAATATGAATGAAGAGGATCTTTCAAGGATAATAAAAGCCATAAAAGAATGTTTCAAGAAGTAGAAGTTTTCTTTTAATTTGTCACACACCCATGCTCCACATCGGCATCACCGGCCAGGCCGGATTCATCGGAACCCACCTCTACAATTTCTTCGGACTGAAGAAGGAGGAGGTTATCCGCATCCCGTTTGAGGATAGCTACTTCGATCACACAGACAAGCTGGAGGAGTTTGTCAGCAAATGCGACGTTATAATCCACCTTGCGGCTCTTAACCGGCACAATGACCCGCACACAATATACGACACCAATGTGATGCTTGTAAACAAGCTCATCAGGGCGCTCGAGTCGACTGGATCAAGACCGCACATCCTGTTTTCATCGTCAACGCAGGAGGAAAGGGATAATATGTTCGGACAATCAAAACTCGAAGGGAGAAGATTGCTGGCCGATTGGGCAAAGAGGAATAATGCGAATTTTACCGGAATGATAATTCCGAATGTTTTCGGACCTTTCGGAAACCCTTATTATAACTCGGTTGTAGCAACTTTCTGCCACCAGGTCTGCCATAACGAACAGCCGAAAATAGAGGTCGATGCGCAGTTGAAAATGATCTACATCGGAGAACTGGTTGAGTTAATCTGGAAGGCTATTCTCAACAAGGAGTCTATGATCGAATACAGGATCCCGCATACAGCTGAGAAAAAGGTCACTGAATTACTTGAATATGTAAATCACTATAAATCAACATATCTGGACAAGGGTGTTTTCCCGGAGTTGAACTCGAAATTCGAGATCAACCTTTTCAATACTTTCAGGTGCTATATGGATATCCCGAATCATTATCCGGTGAAACTTGTAATGAACACAGACGACAGGGGAACTTTCGTGGAAACTATAAAATCGAGTCTTGGCGGACAGGTTTCTTTTTCAACGACCAAACCGGGGATCACAAGGGGAAATCATTTCCATACAAGGAAGATAGAAAGGTTTGCAGTTATTAAGGGGAAGGCAAGGATTCAGCTGAGAAGAATCGGAACCGATAATGTAATTAACTTTGAGCTGGACGGGAAAGAACCATCCTATGTTGATATGCCAATATGGTACACCCATAACATCACTAACATAGGCGACGATGAATTGTACACTATTTTCTGGATCAATGAGTTTTTCGATCCAAATGATCCGGATACATTTTTTGAAAAAGTACAAATCGCTTAAGGATTGCTTTCAGCAAGAAAAAAATTTAAACACGGAGGGACACGGAGTTAGGACGGAGTTAAAGACCTATGATAGAAATAAATACTATATGAAAAACGCAAATTTTAAAGTTCTGACTGTAGTTGGTACAAGACCTGAGATTATAAGATTATCACGGGTAATGTCGTTGTTGGATCAACATGTAAACCACGTGATTGCTCATACGGGTCAGAACTATGACTACGAACTCAACGAGATATTCTTCAAAGACCTCGAGCTCCGGAAACCGAACCATTTTCTTAATGTGGACGTGTCATCGCTTGAAGCTTCGGTCGGGGACATAATACGCAAGTCAGGAGAATTGCTCCGCAAGGAAAAGCCGGATGCGCTTGTAGTCCTGGGGGACACCAACTCATGCCTCTCCGCCTACATGGCTAAAAGGCTTCATATCCCGATCTTCCACATGGAAGCAGGAAACAGATGCTTCGACTTCAACGTCCCGGAGGAAATAAACAGGAGGGTTATCGATCATATTTCTGATTTCAACCTTACATATACAGAACATGCACGCAGACACCTTATAAGCGAAGGTCTCTCCCACCGTCGCATCTACCTGACCGGTTCTCCGATGTTCGAGGTGTTGAATTATTACAGACCCAAGATCGAAGCATCAACCATTCTAAAAGACCTGGGGCTTGCGAAGACCGGTGCGGGGTACACGGTACGCAGTACGGGGAAGAAGACAGAGGATGGAGGGCAAAACCTGGCAGCAACCATCAACCAGCAACCAGCAACCAGCAACTATTTTCTCGTTTCAACCCATCGTGAGGAAAACGTCGATAACCCAGGAAACCTTCACAAGATACTTACTGTTCTTAACAGGCTTTGTGAGATTTATTCTCTGCCTGTTGTGGTTTCCACTCATCCAAGAACAAGAAAAAGGCTCGAGGAAGTGAGGGATATAAAAATAAATCCGATGATACAGTTCCTTAAGCCATTCGGATTCCTCGATTACAATAAGCTGCAGATGAGTGCAAAATGCACTTTGTCCGACTCCGGAACGATAAGCGAGGAATCGGCAATACTGAATTTCCCGGCAATATCGCTTCGGCAGTCGATGGAGAGGCCGGAGGCGCAGGATGCGGGAACAATTATCCTTACGGGGTTTGAACCGGAGGTTGTGCTGGCTTCAATCGAAACGGCAATTCAGGAACATGATCAGAAGATACCGAAGCTGGTATCGCCGGATTACATGGTGCCGGATACTTCGTGGAGGGTGCTGAAGCTCATACTGGGATTGTCTTCATTGTCAAATAAGTGGCATGGGATAAATCAGTAAAAGAAGAAG
>CAZKTX010000139.1:0-1738 GCA_964555805.1 uncultured Rikenellaceae bacterium | reverse complement strand
CCGAACTTCCTCATGTAGTTGCTGACTGCTGTTCCAAGAGTGTCTTTCTTATCAAGCTTTCCGCCGGAAGTAAGGAACAACCTGACAGATTTTGCTCCGCCGAGATGGGCAGCAGCAATCATCCCGGATCGTGTAACTGTAACCCCGTTGATTGTTAAGCCGATATAGCACTCATAATCCTTCAACAGGGCAATGTTCACCTTTATCAGCGACTCCAGAGCGCTCCTCTGTAAAGACGGGGGAAAGATTTCAGGATTACTTTTGAATTTCTTAAGGGTGACCTGCTTGAATCCCAGGTAATGGACAGTCGATTCCTTGAACTGCCATTCGCCGAAACAACCAATACAATTAACCGATAACCAGTTGTTTCCCGATTCCCTCTTTCCCAGGTCGTCAATAAACCTTTCGAATTCGGAAGCGCGATATTTCTTATCCCACATTAGCGTCGCATCCACTATCATCATCCTTCGGAGGGCGTAACCCTTCGTCGGTGCCGAAGCACCGCCTGCAAGGCACATGAAAAACAGAGTCAGATACAGAATTTTCATGTTTGCCGAAAATTTTCTTTTGCTCATAATTTCAGGTGTCAGTTTATGAGTGAAAGATATTCTGTATTAAGATGTAAGTCAAGCAGGCAGAGCCGACTTCATGGGCTAATGAAGCGTTTCGGATCAGTCTTTCATCATCGGTTTCCGGTTACCGGACGAAAGAAATCAGGCGTCCACAAAAGTCTGGTCGATGCTGGTCAAAATGAACTGAAAATTTATAGTGAAAATGAGTATTTTCTGAGGTTATCAGACAATATCATTGTGAATCGATTAACAATCATGTTGTTACATTCTATACCTGTAATAACCCAGTCCATCTTCAGGAACAGTTGTTTTTGACGAAATGCAAGGTAGACTGGACTAAAATCAGGCAAAAATGCATACAAATCAGCATTTTATCAATATTTTTCTGACATAATACCATTATTTACAGAGTTTTAGATACTCTGAATTATATTATACAGAGAGAATATTATGCTGGAGCAAAGTCCTTAACTAATTGAAATCATGCAGTTAAGAACTATTTGCTTTCTATATAATCAAGCATGATCCTTTTAAGGATATTCGCAAACTTAACATCCGGGATCTCCTCCCTTGTAAAGTACTGGAGTCTGTCTCCTTCAAGAAGGGTGATTTCCTCTACCGGGAAATTGATCTTTCCGTGATAGATGTACTTAATGTTTGGATAAGCATCGCCTTCGAGACATACATACTTCCGGAAGAAGCTGTAATCCTTCAGATCAAAATCGATCTCTTCTCTGACCTCCCGGATCAGAGCCTCATCAGGCGTCTCTCCTTCCTCGACATGACCGCCTATCATGTCCCAATGATGAGGGAATGGGATACCGGGCTTCCCATCCCTCAGATAGAGAAGAAACTCTCCTTTGTCATTTTCAAATATTATCTGGGCTATTTGTTTCATGGAATAAAATTAACAAAAAACTGGAGCTAGTATTCCAGCCCCGTTAGGGGGGCACTATGTCAGACTCAAAAAAACACCAATTAATTCAGATATTTCGCCCGCTAACGGGGCTTTGCATCAATTTCCGGTCAAAAGGACGGGCTGCGCCCATCCCTAAAATATTCAAGGCCTACGGCCTGAGTCAAGTATGGATTACTACAGCCCCGTTAGGGGCAACTTTAATATAGAGCGGGGCACCGCCCCGATTATGGCAATGCCATGATTGTCG
>CAZKTX010000138.1:0-6606 GCA_964555805.1 uncultured Rikenellaceae bacterium | reverse complement strand
AGTATTTCGCTTGCCGATGCACTCCACTCATCAATAAGCAGCACAAGATCGCCTGTCTCAAATTCTCCGTGGTCGGTTGCCCTTGCCTCATTTTTTGGTTGTGACCTTCCAAGAGTATAGACTATCATCTGTCCTTCCTTCAGGAATTCATCCGCTATTTTAATTGCCGCCTCCATGACTCCGCCCGAATTCTCCCTCAGATCGAGGATAAGACTTTGCATCCCTTGCGATTTGAGTTCCCTGATGCTTTTCAGGAATTCATCATAGGTTGTCATTGCGAAATTGTTGATCTTAATGTATCCCGTCCTGTCATTTGTCATGTAGCTGACGTCGACACTTGCAATCGGAATTTTGTCGCGGGTTATGTCGAAGGGGATAAGATCGCTGATCCCGTTGCGCAGCAGTTTTATTCTGACAACTGTGCCCCTTGGGCCCTTGAGCATTCCCATGACTGTCTCATCGCTCATATTTCTTCCTGCAACAAGGGAATCATTTACATAAATTATCTTGTCACCTGCCATCAGGCCTACCTTTTCGGAGGGTCCTCCCGGTATTGTGCTTATTACAAGGATAGTATCGGTAAGCATGTTGAATGAGATGCCGATACCGTCAAAATTTCCCTGGAGCGGTTCGTTGGCCCGCTGGAGATCTTTTGCAGGGATATACACCGAATGAGGATCAAGTTTCTTCAATATTGCCGGGATGGCTGCCTCGACAAGTTCGGCACGGTTCACAGTATCGACATAGTCAGATTCTATTATGTTCAGAATGCTGTTGATCTTGTCGTTTCTTGCCCTGAATCCGGCCTGCTGAGGTGAGCTTTCCTTTCCCGGAAGATAGATGCCGATGAAAATTCCGGCCGCGAGAGCAAATGCGGCTACAACAGGAAGGATCACGCTCCTCTTCGTATTATTGTACTTCATAGATTTCGTTTTCAGGATCAACATAAACAATCTCAATCCCGGCACGCTTCAGCAAATCGAGGCCATCAGTGATCCGGTACTTGTTGCAGTATACTACCCGTCCAATACCCGCCTGAATAATCAATTTTGCGCATTCCATGCAAGGGGATGTCGTTACATACAACGTCGATTTCTCGCTTGAATTGTTTGACTTGGCAACTTTTGTTATGGCATTCGCTTCAGCATGAAGAACATACGGTAAGGTTACATTGTTCTCATCCTCACACACGTTTTCAAAGCCTGCGGGAGTGCCGTTGAAGCCGTCAGAGATTATCATCTTATCCTTCACGATGAGAGCTCCAACCTGCCTGCGTTTGCAGTAGGAATTCTGCGCCCATATCTGAGCCATCTGCAGGTATCTCTGGTCGAAGACCTTTTGCTTATCCCCGTAGGGTTTGAGACAATCTGTCACTTTGGTTAGTTATTATTCCTCGGAGGGCCAAAGTTATTAAATTTTGATTATGTATCAGTATTGGCCAACCCGGGGAATAACCTTACAGGCATATCATGCCTGACCGGAAACAGTAGTTGGTTACCTGTTGAACCTGTAAGCGTTGAGTATCTTTTTTGGAATATCTGTATTGTCATATATTCCAGTGAAGTTACCTGCACCAGGACCAAAGGCATACACCGGAAGCATAACAGCCGAATGGCTTTTTGTTGAGAAACTTAGCTTTGCCTGCTTTGATTTTCTGTCTCCTCCGAGGATTGTGACGCCTCCTGTTTCATGGTCGGCTGTTATCACAACAAGTGTATTTCCATCAGCTTTTGCATAGTCGAGAGCGGCTCCGACAGCCCTGTCAAAATCGAGTGTCTCATCGATAGTGGCTTCGGCTTCGTTGGCATGGGCAGCCCAGTCAATTTGCGACCCTTCGATCATGAGGAAGAAACCTTTGGGCTTCCGGCTCAGAATGTCAATGGCCTTCCTGGTGGCATCATAGAGCATGTCGCCTCGTCCGTTGAGCCTGATAGGGGGCTGGTCAGGATATACAAGTGCGGCAAGTTTTGAGGGTGTATTGGAATCTTTTAGCGACTCGGCTGAGGTCGTAACCTCGTAACCCTTTGCAGTCAGGCTGTCGATCAGGTTTAGTCCATCGGCTCTTTTTGCAAAATGGTCGTATCCTCCTCCGATGAAGACATCAATGTCGGTCCGGAGAAAGTCCCTTGCAATGTCTTCATAGCTGCCTCGTGATTCCTGGTGAGCAATAAAGGATGCCGGAGTCGCATGTGTAACCGAAGAACTTGCCACAAGTCCGGTTGCAAGACCATTCTCTTCAGCAATTTCAAGGATAGTTTTTACCTTGTTTCCCTGGGGATCAACACCTATCATGCCGTTATTTGTCTTGGTTCCCGATGATAGTGCTGTTCCAGCGGCAGCTGAATCAGTAATGTAATTATCGGCCGAATAGGATGTCTGAAGTCCTGTTACTTCAGTTCTTTGAATATTAATGGGAATTCCTGACGTGGTCATTGCTGCATAGACATGTGGCAGGCCCATCCCGTCGCCGATCATAAGAATAACATTCCTGACTTTTTTATCGGTTTTGAATGCACCGATTCTGGTTGTTGAACATGATACCATAACGGCTCCCGCAACGATGAGCGCTAACAGTTTTATTCTTGTTTTCATTCGTATTTGTATTTGTTTGAAATTGCAAATTCCTGACCTGCTGCTTTTCTTCCAGGAAGATTGTGCAAGGACAAAAATGCAGGGGTCAATTCATATCAAAAACAGCGATGATTCTGACTGTCCGAAAATACTAATTTACAAATTAAAAAAACCGGTTATAAAACATAAACAATAATGCAGTGCATATGTTCGTACTGTGATCCGGTGTGGTTTACTACCAGATCATTTGTTTCCGGTCGTCTACCGAATACTCCGGCTGGATCGTGACATGCCTTATATTCGTGCCTGCGAGAAGCGTTTTAATCGTGACAAGTATTTCCTCAAAGCCGCTGACCCTGATATCTTCTGCAAGGTCGAGATGTGCCTCAAACATCAGGTCGTGTTCATTTATCTGCCATACATGAACATGATGGATATTTCTGACTCCGGGGATTTTTTCTATTTCAGCGGCTATTTCCTGTATATTGATATCCTCGGGGGTGAACTGCATTATTATCTTCAGCGAAGAGACGAAAATCCCCCTGCTCAGCCACAGAAGGTACAGGGCAATTGCAATCGATATTATACTGTCGGCCTGGTTCCATCCCAAATACTTGATTGCGAGACCTCCGGCCAGCACTGCCACGGAGGTGAGCATATCGCCGAAAAGATGAAGGTAAGCCGATCTCATATTCATATTGTCGCGCGAGTCGCGGTGGAGAAAGAGAGCGCTCAGCCCGTTTACGACTATGCTTGCCAGAGCCAGCCAGATCATCATGCCGGCAGAAACTTCTTCAGGGCTTGATATCCGTTTAATTGCCTCGATTATTATGACTGCAGACAAGATTATCAGAGTAGCCGAGTTGATGAAGGCGGCGAGTATCTCCGAACGGCGGAATCCGAAGGTCCTTGTGAGAGTTGCTTCCCGTTTTGACAACCTGTTGGCAACCCAGCTTATTAAGAGCGATATCACATCGCTGAAATTATGAGCGGCATCACTCATAAGGGCAATACTGCCTGAGATAATTCCACCTGCAGCCTCAGCCAGTGTCATGAACATGTTGAGAAAGATGGCAAGCCCCAGGTTCTTTCCGTTGATTTCGTGCCTGTGATTGTCTGAACTGTGCATATTGATGATCTTCGCCGGGTGCAATTTATTACTTTTTTATTTTAGCCTTCTTGTTTTTTAACGTATATTATCCGGTACAAAAAACTGACATCATGGACCTGAAATTATTGTTACTGGCTGTTTTTGGGATTGCAATGGCCCATCTTGAGGGGGTTGTCGTAGTGTATCTTCGTAAGTCGCTTGGTATGCTCGATTCAATATCAACAACTGAACCGGTTGAAAAAATGGAGTCAAAATGGATCAGGATCGAGATGACACGTGAAGCAGCTACGATAATCATGCTTGTAGTGATAGCCTGGCTTGCAGGGACAACCTGGGCCGAACGGGGTGTGTTCTTTCTCTGGACCTTCGCGTTCTGGGACCTCTTCTATTATGTCTCGCTTTATCTCCTGATAAAATGGCCGCCGTCAATGCGTACAACCGATGTGCTGTTCCTTATTCCCGTGCCATGGATAGCCCCTGTATGGTTTCCGGTTGCAGTTTCGTCGCTCACGATATTAGTTATTGCCGGTTTGCATATTTTTGGTGTATTTTGACGCCGGAAACCTGAAGGCTCATTCTGATGGATCTTAATTCAAAGTTTAATAACGTTTTCCGGTCACTTCAATACCGGAATTACAGGCTCTTTTTTACCGGCCAGAGCGTTTCGCTCATAGGGACGTGGATGCAGAGGATAGCCATGCCATGGCTTGTTTACAGTCTGACCGACTCCGTCTTTCTGCTTGGGGTTGTAAGTTTTGCCGGTCAGATTCCCACTTTTCTTCTTGCCCCTATTGCCGGTGTTTACACAGATAAATTCAACAAATACAAAGTTTTGCTTATCACCCAGATCATCTCTCTTGTGCAGGCCCTTGTTCTGGCGATCCTGACCCTTGCCGGTGTGATACAAGTCTGGCAAATCGTTGTGCTGAGCGTCATCCTCGGCTGTGTAAATGCCTTTGATGTGCCAACGAGGCATTCATTCGTTATCGAAATGGTTGAAAAGAAGGAACACCTGGGGAATGCAATTGCCCTTAATTCGATGATGTTCAACGGAGCAAGGATAATCGGGCCGTCAATTGCGGGTATGTTGCTTTCAAGTGCAGGGGAGGGGGCCTGTTTTCTGATTAACGCCGTCAGTTATATTTTTGTCGTTTCATCATTGCTTATGATGCGTGTCCGTAAGGTTGAAACGAAGCCGGTTAAAGGAAATGTACTTGCCGAAATGAAGGAAGGATTCAGGTATGTATTTGGTTTCGCTCCGATAAAACATCTCCTTCTGCTCCTTACTGTTGTAAGCCTTCTCGGAGCTTCCTATCAGGTGCTAATGCCTGTGTTTGCAAGTGAGGTTCTTGGCGGCGGCTCGGGAATTTACGGATTTCTAATGGCGGCTTCGGGAGTCGGAGCACTGGCCGGGGCCGTCTTCCTGGCATCACGCGAGACAGTTATAAAGCTTGGCAGGATAATACCGGCCGCATGCGCCATGTTCGGAGCTGGACTCGCGATACTTTCCTTCACAAGATTTGTTCCCGCAACACTCCTTCTGATGGTGATGGCCGGTCTCGGACTGATGCTTCACACTGCCTCGAGCAATACAATACTGCAGACAATAACAGATGACGATAAGCGCGGAAGGGTTATGAGCTTCTACACACTTGCAGTTATGGGAACAGCTCCTTTTGGCAGCCTTCTTGCAGGTAGTCTTGCGAAAATTATCGGAACATCCAATGCGATATTTTTCGGAGGCATCAGTTGCATTATCGGAGCCATTGTCTTTTACAGCAAGCTTCCCGAACTTAAGCGGATAGTTCGTCCGGTTTATGTTAAAATGGGTCTCATCCCTGAAGTAGTCACTGCCATTCATTCTGCATCTGAGCCATCGGCTGAGCATGTTCAGCTTCCTGCCTCGCTCGGGTCTGAAAGATCCTCCTGAGCAGATTAGTGCAACATTCGGGCATTTCAAACGTTCTATTTATGATATGGCTTATATTGAAAGTCAGAGCAGGAATTACATTATTAACCAAATCACTGTTTATGAGATATTTTAAAGTATCCCTCATATTTGCTATTGTTATCCTTATGGCTTCGTGCGGTAAGGATGACGTTCCCGGGCCGGTTTCCGGCGATGGTTTCATTATTGACCATACAAGTACAAAGCTGGCTCAGATCCCTTCTGAGTGGATTGATGCCGCTAAGGAAGATCTTCACATTGCCTATGGGCATACTTCGCATGGAAGTCAGCTCACAGACGGGATGTCGGGACTTGTTTCCTTCAAGGGTACCGGATACTCATGGAGCAATGGCGGGAATGACGGATCGCTCGATCTTCACGACTATGCAATGAGCGGCGACCTGGGAAATCCCGACAGGACCTCATGGGCAGCCCGGACAAGAACTTATCTTGCTGCAAATATGGATGTGAATGTAATAATCTGGTCATGGTGCGGCCAGGTTTCAGACGCCACAGAAGGCAATATCGAAACCTACCTCAACCTGATGAGCGGTCTTGAAAAGGATTTTCCCGGCGTGGCGTTCGTTTACATGACAGGTCATCTTGACGGATCAGGTCTGACAGGAAACCTTCATTTGAGAAATGAGCAGATAAGGTCCTATTGCCGGGAGAACGGGAAGATACTTTATGATTTTGAAGATATCGAATCATATAATCCCGACGGAGTTTATTTCGGCAACAAGAATCCCGATGACGGCTGCAACTACGATACAGACGGCAACGGGAGCCGCGATGGCAACTGGGCCCGCGAATGGCAGAATGCCCATACAACCGGGGTTGACTGGTTCAATTGCTCAGCAGCTCACACGGAACCTCTCAACGCCAACCTTAAGTCATATGCTGCATGGTGGCTGTGGGCACGCATTGCAGGCTGGGACGGCAAATAAAATCGTCACTCTGTTATCTCGTACACAAC
>CAZKTX010000137.1:0-6682 GCA_964555805.1 uncultured Rikenellaceae bacterium | reverse complement strand
AGCCTGATATAATAACGACAGCCAGGACAATAATGGCCGAAATCATTATTGTCCTGTTGTCGATGGCTGCAGCCTGCATTGAAAGGATTGAGTATCTCATCTTATAATAAACTATTGAATTCCTGATTCAGAATCTTTTTGTATAGCCATGGCAGTAGGGCAGTTTACCGTTCTTGAAATAATAGTCCTGGTGATAACCTTCAGCATCCCAGAACTCTGAGGCCTTTGTAATTGCTGTGGCCACTTTAAGCCCCTTTGACTTCAGTATTCCAATATTTTTTTCGGCAATCAGTTTCTGCTCATCGTTCATGAAAAAAATCTCTGAACGGTACTGGTCGCCTATATCCGGGCCCTGCCTCCCCACCTGCGTAGGATCGTGTATCTCAAGAAAAAGTTTAAGGAGAGTTTCATAGGTTGTCTTATCAGGATCATATATCACCTTAACAGCCTCAGCATGACCGGTATTACCTGTACACACCTCTCTGTAGGAAGGATTTTTGACATGGCCTCCCATAAATCCTGAGGTAACTGAGATAACACCGGGCGCTTTCTGCAGAAAGTATTCGACTCCCCAGAAGCAGCCGCCTGCAAATACCGCGGTCCCGTACCTTCCCGGAGTCAGCTCTGAGGGTACAAACTCGAGAGATATTGAATTGACGCAGTGGCGTATATTCTTTGATGTCAAGCGCTCACCCGTAAAGACGTGGCCAAGATGAGCCCCGCAGCTGGCACATACTATCTCGGTTCTCATTCCGTCAGGATCGGGAAACCTGTTTACAGCACCCTTGATTTCATCATCAAAGCTTGGCCAGCCGCAATCGGATTTAAACTTGGAGGAAGAGCTATACAAAGCTGCTCCGCACTTCCGGCAGAGGTAAGTGCCTTTACCGGAATGATCAGTGTATTTGCCTGTGAACGGAGCTTCCGTCCCTTTCTCTTCAATTACCCGTGATTCCTGTTTCGACAGGCTGTTAAACGGAAGCTTCTCCTGTGAAAAAGAGTTACTGCTCATAAAGAATATAAATAAAAATATGGATAATACTGTTTTCATCACAAAAATGAGTTTGTGATTGATACAACAAAAATGCAAAAAATATGTTTAGTATATGTAACAAAATCATGCCATATCCTGGTGATGTTTTTTTTGCCCGGCCAAAATAAACCGGCATGAAAGTTGTTTATTAAATGATTGTTTTACATTTGTGTCTTATTAAAAGCAAGGTTTTATGAAAAAGTTTGCTATAATCCTGTTCGTCTGTGTTATCACTGCTATTTTTGCCGGAGCCTGCAATAACAAGGCCTGTCCGGCTTATGCTGAAGCAGAGACCGAGCAGGCAGGGAATGTGGGCTGAACAGGCCGTAGTTTCCTGATTTCTGGTCCTGTAAGTTAGCATATTGAAATGAAGAAGCTGCTTATTATTTTTCTTGTTGGATTTTGTGCAATTCCGGTAAACGGACAGGGTGAACTTGACGAGCAGCAGAAGATCTTTTTCAGAAATGAAAGATCTTTCGGGATTCTCCTCAATTCGGATGGTTTTGGAATCAGCTTTCGTGATGCTAAAAGAATCAACTATCTGAACAAGAGATATCTCGAAGTTGAAGCAGGAACGATCAAGCATCCTAAGGAATACAGGGAGCCTAATCCTTATTACCAGACTCCGGGTACTTTTGTTTACGGAAAAATGAATTTTCCTGTTTATCTCAGGGGAAGCTTTGGTTTTCAGCATGAGATTTTCAAAAAGGCAGATCTTGGAGGTGTTGCAGTCAGGTACTTTATTTCGGGAGGACCTTCCCTTGCAATTTACAAGCCCATCTACTACAAAATTCTATATCCGGTCTCATCTTACGAGTTTAATATCGTAGTAGAGAAGCTGGATGTAATTACACACCCTCCTTACGATGTTTACGGCAGGGCCCCGTTCACTAAAGGGATGAATGAACTGAAGGTGATTCCCGGGCTTTACGCCAAGGGAGGACTGAATTTCGAGTACAGCAAGGAAGAAAAACTCATTCATGCGGTTGAAGCCGGGCTGGCTTTCAGCGCTTACCCGAAAAAGATACCAATCATGGCAACTGTTGACAATAAAGCTTTATATTTCTCATTATTCGTTAGTTACAGATTCGGAGTTATAATCGATCCCCTGAATCCCGAAACCAACAAAATATCCTACATCTTCAGAAGGAAGAGAACTCCTGCAAATTATTAACATCCGGTCGTTTGCACGGAAAAAATCCATATCTTTGTGCGTTTAAAAATTATTAACCCTTTAATGATATAGTTATGTCAAAGATTAAAGTTGGAATCAATGGCTTTGGCAGGATCGGCCGATTGGCTTTCAGGGCTGCCTGTAAAAGGAATGATATGGAAATTGTCGGCATTAATGACCTCCTTGATGTTAATTACATTGCCTACATGCTCAAGTACGATACAATGCATGGAAGGTTCGACGGAACAGTTGAAGTAAAAGACGGAAAGCTTGTTGTTAACGGCAAGAGCATCCGTGTAACTGCCGAAAAAGATCCCGCCAACCTGAAATGGAATGAAGTCGGAGCCGAGTATGTACTTGAATGCACAGGCTTTTTCCTTACAAAAGAAGCTGCCCAGGGTCATATCAAAGCCGGAGCGAAACGCGTTGTTATGTCAGGTCCTTCAAAGGACGACACCCCGATGTTCGTAATGGGAGTCAACAATGAGAAGTACAAGGCCGACATGCAGTATGTATCAAACGCCTCCTGCACAACCAACTGCCTTGCTCCTGTAGCAAAGGTTCTTCACGACAATTTTGGAATTGCCGAAGGTCTTATGACAACTGTTCACTCAACAACAGCCACCCAGAAGACAGTCGACGGTCCGTCGAGCAAAGACTGGAGAGGCGGCCGCGCAGCTTCGGGAAACATTATACCATCTTCGACAGGTGCAGCCAAGGCTGTAACAAAGGTTATCCCCGAACTTAAGGGTAAACTGACAGGTATGGCTTTCAGGGTTCCCACACTCAATGTATCGGTTGTTGACCTTACCTGCCGTCTTGAAAAGGCAGCTTCTTACGAAGATATCAAGAAGGCAATGAAGGATGCTTCAGAAGGATCTCTTAAGGGAATTCTCGGATATACAGACGAAGACGTTGTGTCGAGCGATTTCATGGGAGATGCACGCACATCAATCTTTGATGCTAAAGCCGGTATTGCACTCAATGACAATTTCGTCAAAGTAGTATCATGGTACGATAATGAATGGGGTTATTCCTGCAAGCTTCTTGATCTTGTAGCTTATATGGAAACTGTAAAATAACTGTAAACAATACCTTTTTATAGTAAAAGCTGTCCTGACCGGACAGCTTTTTTTATTCGTAGTGGAGAGCCTTGATGGGATCCACATTGGCTGCTTTAACTGCCGGGGCATAACCTGATACAACGCCAACAATAAAACAAACAACTATTCCCATTGTAACCCACAGCCACGGAATCACAAAGCTGGATCTGAGCATCGAAGATACGGCATTGCCAATAATTATACCCAGGATAATCCCGAGAATTCCACCCAATTGTCCTATCATGATTGACTCAAAAAGGAACTGGTATTTTATAGTTTTTGGTTTGGCGCCGACAGCCTTCCTCACTCCTATTTCGCGGGTACGTTCAGTTACCGAAACCAGCATTATATTCATCAGACCCACCGCAGCTCCGAAGAGGGTTACAATTCCGATCAGGGTGGCTGCAAGAGTCACATACCGGATGTTTTTAAGCAGCATATTCAGGATTGTATCGCTTTTAAGCACGTTGAAATCAGATTCATCCGACGGATCGAGGTTCCGTACTATCCTGAACACCCCCTCGGCCTGTCCGGCCATAACGTCAAGATTGACAGGATTTAACGGCATAATAGCAATGTTGAAATTCATATTTGGGCGCGAAAAATACTGTCTTGCTGCCGTAACAGGCATCAGGCAGATATTATCGCCCGACAACTGACTTGCTCCCTTGCTTTTCAGAACTCCCGCAACCTGAAGCTTCAATCCTGCAACTGACACATCCTTACCAACAGGGTCAACACCTGAAGGGAACAGGTCAGCTGCGATTTCAGATCCAAGCAGCACAAGACGCCTGTTCATCTGTATCTCATCCGGACTGAAATTTCTTCCTCTCTCTACCTCATAACCCGACACGGCAAGATAGTTCTCGTCGACACCGACAAGGTTCACATTCGGATTAGTCTCCTCAGATCCGTATTTTACTGTCGACATACCGGTTGCATTGAATGAAACCGAAACCCATGCAGGTTCCTTGAACAACTCCCTGAATTCCATTGCCTGATGGTATGTTATGAGGGAATGGTTCCTGATACGTCTCCTGTCATTGCCCACCTGCACGTTCATCCCCCTGGAAGAGATAGTGAAAGAGTTGGCTCCCATCATTGTAAACTGTGAAGTCAGTGATGACTTGATAGCATCAATTGCAGTCAGAATCCCTACAAGAGCCATTATCCCGAAAGCGATTATGCACATTGTCAGTACAGCCCTCACCCTGTTGGAGCTTATGGCCCTGATTGCAATCCTAAGGTTATCCTTGAAAATACCTACTCTTTTTACCAGATTCATTTCCTCAATTCTTAAACACCCGAAAAAAAATAAAAGTACACTATTTTTCGATTGAAAAACGTACATCAAAAATAATTAACGAGTTAGTTGTAAAACTAAACTATTCGTTTTAAATTTGTATATAGTGATCAGGATTGGAGTTTGGCAAGTAATAGTTAATAAAAAATGAAACAGAAAGTCATAAGGGAACTGACACGTGCGGAGGAGCAGGTAATGCAGGTGCTCTGGAAGATTAAAAAAGGATTTGTAAAGGATATTCTGGAACACTTCGACGATCCGAAACCTGCCTACAATACTGTAAGCACAATAGTAAGAATACTGCAGGACAAAGGATTCGTGGCTCATAAGGCATACGGCCGGACTCATGAGTATTTTCCTCTCATTTCGAAGAGCGACTATTCGAAAGCTCATCTGAATAATTTCGTTAAGGATTATTTCTCAAACTCCTTTGAGAATATGGTAAGTTTTTTCGCCAGGGAAAAGAGCATTTCTGTCAGGGAGATGGGAGAGATAATGAAGATCATGGAAACTGAAATGAAAAAACAGAACACTGAAAAATGGACCCGCTGATTATTTATACGGCCAAAGCTGCAGTTTATCTTACTGCTTTCTGGTTTGTATACAGGATATTCCTTCATTGCGATACAATGCACGGAAGGAACAGGGCCTTCATAATTATTTCGGTAATATCAGCCATGATACTTCCCCTGATAACGGTTCATACAGCCAAACCTTTTAATCTGCCAATTTTCGGGAAAGTGCTTTCGGAAGTACTTATCACCGAAAGCATCACCGAAGGATCAATGACCGAAAAGACAGTACTCATACTGTCAGTCTTTAAATGGCTTACAATCATATATGTTTCCGGACTCGTGCTTTTCCTTGCAAAATTCGCAGTCGACCTTCTTGAACTGGTCTTCCTTATTGCGCGGAAAAGGAGTACGGGATCGAACCTTATCAGGCTTGATGAACTTGGCACATCAGGTTTTTCAGCTTTCGGACATATATTCATTAATGGCAATCTTTCGTATCAGGAAGAAAAGGAAATTATAAGGCACGAACAGAACCATCTCGATCACAACCATTCATCCGATATAGTCTTTATCGGATTCATGAAGGCACTTCAGTGGTTCAATCCGGCCATATACCTGTTTGAAAGGTCATTAAGGGCAGTACACGAGTACCAGGCCGACCAGGGTTGTTTATGCAGAGGAACTTCTGTCAGTTCCTACCAGAAACTTCTCCTCAATCAGATATTCCGGTCGCGGATATTCAGGATCTCCAACAGCTTTTCAAATCCGTCGCTTGTGAAGAAACGGATAATAATGATGTCCAGGAAACCAACAACTTCACTTGCCAATCTGAAATTACTGATCGTCATCCCGGTTGTCGCCTCAGTCCTGCTTGCATTCTCGACATGCACCGAGCAAAAACCTCTTCCCGGAGAGACGCTGGCGGAAGCCTATCCGCCCCCGCCGCCGCCTCCGCCGCCACAGGAAGGAAAAGAAGCTGCATATCAGAATCAGACAAATCCCGGCAAGGATCCGGAACCTTTTGTTGTCGTCGAACAAATGCCTTATTTCCCGGGTGGCGAAACAGCCCTGCTTAAATTCCTGATGGAGAACACAAAATACCCTGAATCAGCAAAAATCGCAGGCACACAGGGGAAAGTGATTGTAAGGTTTTCCGTTGACGAACAAGGAAAGGCAGTCAGGGAGAGCGTCTTAAAGGGGGTCTCCCCTGATCTTGACGCAGAAGCACTCAGGGTCGTCCGGTTGCTCCCGCGATTCGAACCAGGCCGCCAGGGGGGCAAAGCCGTTCCAGTGTGGTATATGGTACCGATAAATTTTACACTGAGGTAAAAACTCCACTCCCGCTTCTTTTGAACCTGACACCTGGAAGAGTATTTTGATTCATTTTCAAGGGATCAGCTTACCGGTTACAACGATTGGGAAAAAATCAGGCAGGTTCTCAGGTTTGAAATCATTCAACCTGATAATCATCTCCTCATATTTGATAAATTTGCTCCCTCAAATAATTCAATAATGACGCTTGCTGAAAGGATTGAATCATTCTCTGAACTGGGA
>CAZKTX010000136.1:0-6683 GCA_964555805.1 uncultured Rikenellaceae bacterium | reverse complement strand
GATGTAATTGTCGGTATGGGAGGAGGAAAAACAATTGACACAGCAAAAATTTCAGCAGACAAAAACGGAATGCCGGTGATTGTTGTTCCCACTATTGCATCAACCGATGCACCTTGCAGCGGCTGTGCAGTGGTCTACACTTTGAATGGGGTTTTTGATTATGTTTATTATCAGAAAATGAACCCACAGGTTGTGCTTGTCGATACAAAAATTATCTCTTGTGCTCCTTCACGCTTTCTTGTATCTGGTATGGGAGACGCGCTGGCCACATGGTTCGAGGCGAGATCATGCGAGCGTACTAATTCGGAAAACGCCTGCGGAGGTTACAGCACACTGACCGGGTTGAATCTTGCCAGACTATGTTACGACACCCTGCTTAAATATGGTATCTCCGCCATAATTGCTAATGAGAACAATATAGTGACACCGGCTTTCAACCATATTGTTGAGGCAAACATACTGCTCAGCGGCATAGGTTTTGAAAGTTCAGGACTTGGTGCAGCTCATGCCATACACAATGGCCTGACTGCCCTGGAACAGACTCATGGTATGTATCATGGAGAAAAGGTCGCTTTCGGAGTGTTGACATCTCTGCACCTTACTGACAATGATCCATGTGAGAACGAAACTGTATATCAATTCTGCGAGAGTGTAAGACTTCCTACCACCTTCAGAGAGTTAAACATAAAAAATGCAGGTTATGATGACCTTATGAAAGTTGCTGTTGCAACTTGCAGGCCGGAAGAGAGCATACACCATGAGGCATGCAATATTGAACCGGAAAGTATCATTGCAGCAATGATTGCCGCAGATGCTACAGGCCGAATGAGAAAAAAACAATAATAATCCAAAATATATGAATAACAGCTACAAATACATTCTGATTTCCGCTGCAATAGTGATTGCCGCGATTGTCCTGGGTAATGCCTATGTAAAAAGGAGTCAGGCGGAGAGACAAATTGCCGTTACAGGCTTGAGTGAGAAAAACTTTACCTCAGACCTGATTGTATGGGAGGGATATTTCTCGAAGGTGAGAGTGGACCTTAAGAGTGCATCATACGAATTGAACAAGGACAAGGAGCTGATCGGAGAGTACCTTAAAAAGAACGGCATTGAAAAGAAAGACATAGTATTCAGCGCAATAGAGATTAACGAGCAGGTAAAAAGAAAATACTCTCCCTCCGGAGAATATATGGGCGAAGATTTCACGGGGTACAAATTGACTCAGTCAATTCAGATTACATCCAGGGATATTGAAAAGATAGAGGAACTTTCAAGGAATATCACCGAACTTATCAACGACGGAGTTCAGTTCTACTCCAAAGCTCCGAGGTATTACTATACCAAGCTTGCGGACCTTAAATTGGAACTTGTTTCTGAGGCTACTGAGGATGCAAGGCAAAGAGCAGAGAAGATAGCAGAAAAATCCGGGAGTTCAATCGGGAAACTGGTTAATGCTCAAATGGGAATCATACAGATTACAGGTCAGAATTCCAATGAGGATTATTCCTGGGGCGGCACCTTCAACACATCTTCCAGGGAGAAGACAGCCTCTATAACCATGAAGCTTGTTTACAGGGCCAGATAGCAATACTATCACAAAAAGAGAGCCTTGTTATGGCCCGAATTTTGAACATAAAAAGTCAATAAAACAACATTATTATGAAACCTCTGACTATCAAATCATCGATGACATTTGTGTTGTCCATAATTCTCTCTTTTTCAACAATGAATGCTGCCGAATTCCGGAATTGGCCAAGAGAGATCATATCATCCGGTAGCAAGATCACAATTTTTCAACCTGAAATCGAGTCTTTGGAGAGGAACAGGATGGAGTGCAGATCTGCTGTAATAATTGAGACCCCCGGAGACAAAGATGAGGTTTACGGAGCAATCTGGTATGTTTGCAGGATAGCAACTGACCGCGACGAACGTCGTGTAAGGCTTCTTGATATTGATATAGTGGCCAACAAATTCCCCGGGCTGGATGATAACGAAATCTCGAGAATGAACTCAATTGTCGAGAGAGAGGTTCCGGAATGGGATATGGTGATGTCAATGGATGAGCTCACAGCAGGGCTTGAACAGAACCAGCTTTCCGAATCCGAACAACTGTACAATGACGCTCCCGAGATACTATTTGTTACAAAACCGACTGCTCTTGTACTGCTTGACGGAGATCCCATTCTTAAGAAAGTAGATGGTGTCAATCTGAAATATGTTGTGAACACTCCATTTTTCATTGTTATGGATCCGGATACGGATCTCTTCTATCTTAACGGAGGCAATTATTGGTATTCATCCCGTTCAATATATGAAGGATGGAGACTTACAAGTAATGTCCCGGCGAAGGTTATAAAAGCAGAGAAAACCGGGTCTTCCGATAATGAGCAAATTACCCGGAGCAGTGCCCCATCAAGTATAATTGTCCGCACCCATCCTGCAGAGTTGTTATCCTCTAACGGAGCTCCAAGATTCTCTCCTGTCAGGAACACATCACTACTTTATGTTACAAACAGTGATGATGATATATTGATGGATATAAACTCTCAACTCTATTATGTATTAATCTCCGGAAGATGGTACAGATCAAAAAGTCTTATATCCGACAACTGGACCTTCGTTCCACCGGATGCCCTTCCTGAAGATTTTCGCTCAATCCCGGAAGACTCGCCGGTAAATAATGTTCTTTCAAGTGTCGCAGGTACCAGAGAGGCAATGGAGGCTGTTCTGGAGACCAGAATTCCTCAGACAGCAGAAATCAGGCGTGGTAGAACGCAGCTTGACATATATTACGACGGAGATCCTCAGTTTGATTACATAAGGGGTACACAATTAAAGTACGCAATTAACACAGACAAGGCTGTAATATACTATAACGGGACCTATTACTGCTGTGACAATGCAGTATGGTTCGAGAGTTATAATCCATACGGACCATGGGAGGTCTCAGTCAGTATACCGGCCGAGTTCATGTCAATCCCTCCGGACAATCCTGTCTACAATGTAAGATATGTGTTTATATATGACTATACACCCGATGTTGTAAGAATAGGATATTATCCGGGATATACCCAAAACTACATTTACAGGGGATGTGTCTTTTACGGCACAGGCTATCATTACAAGCCCTGGTACAGGTCACACTATTTTCCGAGGCCCCTCACATTTGGCTTTAATGTTCATTACAATCCATTCACCGGTTGGGGGTTTTCTTACGGAACTCCATTCGGCGGCGTTAACTGGATAAGATTCGACAACCATTATAATAAACACACCCATGGATTCTGGGGGCCTGTCGGATACAGACATGGACAATACCACAGATATAATCTGGGTGACAGAAGAGGATTCTCACCGGAGCGACCAAGGCCTCAAAAAAATGATTTAAGGGACAATTCCAGAGACTACCGGGCTTTCAACAATCTGTACAATAAAAAGGAAAACGAACAGAGAAGAGTTTCAGGGTCGACATACAGGAGAGAACCAAACACCTCGAGGCGACCGAATAATGTATATACTGACGACAAGGGCAATGTTTACAAGGCAAGGAGCGGAAATAACTGGATAAACCAGACAAATCAGGTCAAAAGAGATCAGACAACTACAAGAAGAGAAGATCAAACACCTGTAAGAAGGAATCAGACTCCGACAACAGTAAACAGGAATCAGCCCCCTACCGGCCAGAACAATGTAAGACAGGATTCACAGATAAGAAGAGGCAATAACACTCAAAATCCTGCTAACTCTAACCGCGGACTCAACGAGCAGTATAACTCAAGAGAGAGAAGCAGTAAAAAGACAGAGACATACAATAACAAACGAGACCAATATCAGTACTCACAGCCAAGGAGAGAGTCTCCGCGGGACAATTCTGAAAACAACAAGAGGAATGAACCTGAGAAAAAGGAAGTGAAAAAAAGTAATAGTTCCGGAGAGAAAAATTCTGATAAGAGAGAGAGTACAAGGCAACCAAGTTCTTCCGGGTCAACTTACAGAAGGTAACAATTTATAATACAAAGATCAGCTCTGCAGATGCTTCATAACAACACTGCAGAGTTGATTCTTTGTTATGGGTTTGCTCATAAAACCGCAACATCCGCATGATATAGCCTTTTTCACGTCCTCATCACTGCAATAAGCTGTAAAAGCAACCACAGGAAGTTCCGGCCTGATACGCTTGATCTCTCTCGATGCTTGCAGACCATCCATTACCGGCATTTTTATATCCATAATAACCAGGACAATATTAGACCTGCTCTTTGATATGTTTACTGCCTCCTCCCCGTTTCTGGCCCAAATAAGATTAATATCATAATCTTTAAGATACTCTTTTAAAAGAAGAAAATTTGACTCTTCATCCTCTGCTACCAGGATACTGATTTGTGATACCATTGCAAACTTTGCCCTGTTAATACTAACCTCCTGTTTTTCAAGAGACGCAGGAGCTTTTTCATAAGGTATGGTAAAAAAGAAAGTCGATCCTTTTGCTATTTCCGATTTAAGCCAAATTTCTCCTCCAAGCAAGGATACATAAGCTTTTGCAATAGCAAGACCCAGACCGGACCCGCCGTAATTTCCGGCAATATCTGTATTTGCCTGTCTGAATCTTTTAAAAATATCCTGAAACTTATTCTCTGGAATGCCAATACCGGTGTCCTCAATATAAAACTCCAGCATATCTCCTTTAAGCTGGCAACCGTAACTCACATATCCTTTTTTTGTAAATTTGATGGCATTACCAATAATATTAACAAGAATCTGCGTCACTTTATTAGTATCTGTCAATATTTTGGAACCATCTGCAGGTATGGAGATACCGGAATTTAAGGTCAGCCCTTTTTTCTTTGCTGCCAGAGAAAACTTTTTGTTCAATGCTTCAAAAATATCTTTTAAATCACCAGGTTTTAGAACAACCCTCTCCTGACCGGCCTCAATTGTAGAGATACTTATTATGTCTGAAATAATAGATAGAAGTTGCTCACTGCTGTTCGATATGATTTCGCCATAGGTTATGCTCTTCTCTCTGTCTGTATCAGGTTCTTTCAGAAGTTTCGAAAATCCGATTATTGCATTCATCGGAGTCCTTATCTCATGAGAAATATTCTGCAGGAATGCACTCTTTAGACGATCCCCCTCTTCCGCTTTTTCCTTAGCTTTAATCAACTCCTGTTCAATCAATTTCTTTTCCGTAATATCTCTGGAAATACCGGAGAGCCCGACAATATCCCCCTCTGCATTATAAATCGGACACTTAATAGTATGAAAGACATGGACCTTGCCATCATTAAGGAGGAGGCTCTCCTCAAAAGATATAGCAGTAAGTCTATCGAGGACCTTTCTGTCCTCTTCAGCCATTTTTTGGGAATCTTCATTGTTAAAAATCACACTATCCCTTTTACCGATAACCTCCTCTGCCCGTTTTCCTGTCATCATCTCTGCAGCGGTATTAAATAGCAGGTATTTTCCGTCATTATCCTTTACATATATTGAGTCAAGAGCATTGTTAATAACAGCTTTAAGAAGACCCCTGTTTGTTTTTGCCTCAAATTCTGCTTTTCTGAATTTCTCCAGATGCCGGGATGCATCCAAAGCACGTCCGGTAACCAGGGAGAGCCTTTCCATCCTGTCCTTGAGAACATAATCCGTTGCCCCCTGCTTAACCAGCTCCACAGCCTTATCTTCACCAATGGTTCCTGATATACAGATAAAAGGTGTGTCCGGACAGATTTTTAGAGAGTAATTCAGCGCCTCCTGACCGGTAAAACCGGGCAGAGTAAAATCGGCATATATAATATCATACTTTGTGCCACCTATCTTTTTAAGATAATCTTCCTCACAATCGACTATATCCAATCTGATATCATAACCCTCATCAAGCAGATATTCTCTAACCAACTCGGCATCTCTGGGCGCATCTTCAAGAAGCAAGGCAAACAACTTTTCCTTCATAATATTAAGATTATTCCTGATTTATCTGCCCCATGCACGGAGGCAGTTCGTTTATCAAACCCCAGAATATTCCAAGTTGTTTGATAGCATCAATAAAACCGCCGAAATTCACCGGCTTTACTACATAGGCATTTACTCCCGAGTAGTAACTGTTCAACAAATCCTTATCCTCTCTCGATGATGTCAGCATGACAACCGGCAACAGCTTTAATTTCGGATCGCTCCGGATCTCCCTCAGAACCTCTATGCCATCCTTACGAGGCATCTTGATGTCCAGCAAAAGGACAGATGGCAGTTCAGGATCTCTTCCTGCATACTGGCCTTCACATCTGAGGTATTCAAGAGTCTCTACCCCATCTCTCACAACAACAACCCTGTTTGCAAGATTGCTGTCTGATAAAGCTTCAATAGTCAATTCAACATCTTTTGGATTGTCTTCTGCCAATAAAATCTTCTTTAATTCAAGCATAATTTTCTATTTTGGTATTGTAAAATAAAATATAGCCCCCTTGTCAATTTCGCCCTCAGCCCAGGTCCTGCCTCCATGTTTCTTTACCACCTGCCTTACATTTGCCAATCCTATACCAGTACCCTCAAACTCCTCATTGGAATGTAATCTTTGAAAAACGCCGAATAGTTTCTGGGCATATCTCATATCAAAACCGGCCCCGTTATCCCTGACGAAGAAAACACATTCATCATCATTGCTTTGCGAACCAATCTCTATAGTG
>CAZKTX010000135.1:0-6759 GCA_964555805.1 uncultured Rikenellaceae bacterium | reverse complement strand
GTAAACCTGAACTACTTCGTCGCCGTCAACGCTTCCGGTGTTCTTTACATCAACAGAAACCGTGAGTTTGTCGTTGGGAGTAATCGATTTCTTGCTTATACTGAAGTTGCTGTATTCGAAAGTTGTATATGAAAGACCGAAACCGAATTCATATGAAACATCCTTGTTGAAGTACCAGTAGGTTCTTCCATTACCTCCCTTGCCGGGCCTGAGATTATAATTGGTTATGGGAGCAAGGTCGCTGACTGATTTGTACCATGTTGCATTCAGCTTTCCACCGGGATTGGCATCGCCAAAAACAATGCTTGCCATTGCAGTGCCCTGTGCCTGACCGTTAAAACCGCTCCAGATTATACCTGAAACATTGGGATTGTTCCTGAATTGCTCAACCTCAACCATTCCAAGACTCTGCATTATAACAATCGTATTTGAATTCACGGCTGATACTGCATTAATAAGATCGTACTGATTACCCGGAAGGACTAGAGTAAGCCTGTCGCCTTCCTCTCCTGCAGTCTGGTCATCGGTGCCTGTAAAGACAAATGCAACATCGGCGGTTTTAGCCATGGAAATAGTTTCGTCATCAATTGGGGCAAGAGAACTTGCCCTGTAGACTAGGTAAACCGTCTGTGGCCCTGAAAGCCCCAGCTTGCTGATTTTGCCTTCAAGTGTCCTGGCTCCGCCATAAGGACCGCCCGGCATACCGCCCGAACGCTGGGCATCAAACGAAGCAAGCAGATTGCCTGTGGGTGAGCCCACCCTGGCCTCAACGGTACCTCCGTCAGCAGGGATGTTGAGTCTGAGCTTCATCTTATCGATGTTTGTTACATCCACACCATTGTAGGCTGTCCAGTTACCATCCTGGATATTCCTTACTGAATTCTCATCGCTCATTCCTGAACCGATTACAATTCCATCTGACGATGATGCGAATTTTGTGGCATCAAATTTTGTTGAGGAACCATCGCTCTTTATAACCTCGAAATCGAGAACGAAAAACAGGTTGCTCCGGCTTGAAGTATTTGCTCCGGCGCTGTATACAACCTCGGCATTGATCCCATTTGCAGCAAGGTAGTTCTTCACACCTGCAAGAAATGAAACCATGTGTTTAGGGTCGGGCCTGCCTGAATAAGGTCCCAGCTCGACCTTATCGGCCTGGGGACCAATTACAGCTATCTTCTTAACCTCAGCCGGGTTTACCGGAAGAGCTTTTTTCCCTGTCTTCTGAACCACAGTGTTCTTGAGAAGAACCGGTGTTTTTTTTGCAACTTCTTCTGCAAGAGTGATATGAGCCGGAGAGTTTACAACACCTGTGTTGATGAATGAATACGGAACCTTTCTTCCGGGATCAAACTCACCTATCCTCATCCTTATTGTGAACATATTAACAAGAGCAATATCCATGTCGGCCTCTGTAATCAAACCCTTTTTAAGAGCTTCAAGTGCATAAGCCTGGTAATAATCTCCACAGTCGGTGTCGACCCCTGATTTCAATCCCATCGCTGTGGCCTCAGCACCTGATTTGGCATAGTAATGTCCCGTCTCAATGTCTTCAATGGCGGAACAGTCACCTGTAACATAGCCGTCAAGTCCATAGAGTTTCCGTGCGATTGTATCGACAAAGTACCTGCTTGCCGACATCGGGACCCCTCTGACTGCATTGTAGGCGGTCATGATGCTGGGAAGCCTGTCCCTCTCAATGAGGGTTTTGTAAGGGGCAAGATAGAATTCTCTCATGTCCCTGTCGTCCATTTCGGAACTGCTTGTATGGCGATCGAACTCACTGTTGTTTGCAAAATAGTGCTTGCCGCACGGGACCGTCTTAAGGTAAACGGGATCATAGCCCATCATTCCCCGTACGAATCCGCCTCCGATCTCTGAAATCAGAAAAGGATCCTCTCCGTATGATTCACCAGTGCGTCCCCACCTGGGGTCCCTGACAGGCTCAACAACCGGAGACCAGAATGTCAGGTTGGCAATCACATCATGATTGAAGGCACGGGCTTCATCCGAGATAGCGGTTGCTTCAAGTTCCATTAGGTCAGGATCCCATGCTGAACCCAGTGAAGCGCTGCTGGGGAAAGACGTTGCTGCACCGGCATTGGGGTTAAACATTCCCACAACTCCATGCAGAGCCTCGCCCCAGACATTATATGTATTGATTCCAAGCCTTGGCACAGCAGCCATGCCGTTTCCGAGAAGACTCTGCTTCTCTTCGGGCGTCAGCCTTGAAACAAGATCGGCAGCCCTTTCTTCAAAAGAATAGGCTGTGTTCAGATAAACTGGTTTCTTCGTGCTGTCGCTTACAGGCATAAATGCTGTGACCGTCGAAAATGCAAGGATCAGAAAGATAACCTTTGAAATTTTAATTTTCATTCCTTAAGATGTTAATATTAATCAATTTACAGATATTGAGAGTGCCGGATCTTTGTTAAAAGAGGGTGCCAGACCGGGGCACCCTCTTAATCTAACTTACAAACCCATAATCACGCGAATTTTAATACCCCCAGTTTTGAAGCAGGTTCGTGTTCCTGTCAATTACTGTCTGAGGTATTGGATTAAAGTATTGTTTCTGGTTGAATACATGAGGATGGTTCAGTGAGATCTTTGTGTAGGTCCATACTCCGGCATTCGTTGCAGGGATCGTGTTTTCTATCAGCATGCCATGAAGGTCCTCATTCATCCTGACTTCAGCAAGTTTCCATCTCCACAGGTCAAAAAGTCTCTTATGCTCAAAGGCAAATTCGATACGCCGTTCGCGACGGATAGCCTCGCGCATCTGGGCCTGGTCCATGCCAGGAGCCAATTCGGGAAGATCTGTTCCGGGCCTTGTCCTGACAGCATTTATTGCTTCATAAACCGATGCATCGGGTCCGACTGCTTCATTCTGTGCTTCGGCGTAACCGAGCAGAACTTCGGCATAACGGTAATAGACATGGTTCATACCGCAAAGGTTACCGCCCCTGGGATGAAGGTTGTCAAGCCTTTTCTTGAAATAGTAACCTGTATTCCCAACGTCATCACTTCCGCGGTCGATCTGGTTCTTTGAAGGATTTACAAGATCAACCCTTGTATAGATTACATCCGGTGTCGACATCCAGTCCTGCTTGTATGTTGCCCCGTCGTAAACTATAAAGTCGTAGAACCTCTTTTCACGGCCGACATACGGATTCTGCGGATTATAACCAGATGCAGGATCGTCAATATCGAGTCCGTTTGCCATCTGGTAGTCATCAACAAGTTCCTGCGTCGGGCAGTAGTTACCCCACGTGTAGTAAGTTCCGTGTATCCACACCGGCCCGCCATAGGTATCAAATGTATTCGCCATTGTTGTCATCACCTGCTGCCTGTCCCAGATAACCTCCGAATTGTATTCGTTTGCCTCATACCAGAAAGCAGTCATGGGGCTGAAAAGCTTGTAATCGGAGGCACCCTTGTGCCCATAGGTGTCGATGAAGTGCTTGAAAGTTGCTGCTGCAGCAGCCCATCTTGCAGGATCGGGAGTTGCAAAACTCTGCATGTCCTTATTTCCTGCTTCGTTTGGAACTGCCGGAGAGGCTGAGTTATATGCAGGGCTTGCTGCAAACAGCTGGACCCATCCCTTTACCATTGATGCAGCTCCGAGAGTTGCGCGACCCGCATTTGCATTCCCCGAGTTGTATTTCACCGGCAGGTAACCGTTGTTGATGACCGTTGTCAGTTCATCGACGATAAACTTAAGAGTCTGTTCGAAGGTGCTCCTTGGAAGAAGCATTTCCGTTTCCTCCATTGTCAGCCTGTCCTGTGGCTCAGTTAGGATAACAAGTCCTCCCAGCTTAACAAACTGTTCACTGTAGAAATAAGCCCTGAGGAAACGTGCCTCGTCCATCCTTTTGTTATACCATTCGTCAGAAAAATTAGCTTTGTTTTCGGTGATCTTCGCAATAAAGTTGTTGATCTTTCTGACTTTTGTATAGAGTGAACCCCATCCTTCATACTGGTCGGGGCCTCCGGTACCAAACCAGACGGATGTGTTGGCGCCGCCTGATTTCTCAACGATGCCTTTTTTCCAGTTCCATGAGGTATAGTAGTAACCGGCATCATTGTCATCAGTGAAATTGTCGAGGTTGTCAGGCTGATTCGACTTTTGCGGCAGTTCACTGTAACAATCATTAAGATATATGTCAGCATTGCCCTCGCTTGCCCACATAGTGGCATCAGTAAGCCTCGATTTGTCGACTGTTTCGAGGTAATCATCCTGATTACAGGAAGCCACACCGAAAAGGATCAAGCCTATGAATGCAATGTTCCTGATTAAATTAAATTTTATCATAGCAAATAGTTTTAAATCAGTTAGAAGGTTACATTTGCACCAACGGTGAAAGTTCTCATATTGGGATAACCAACTGTATTAAGAGCTTCCGGATCCACAAATTTGAGCTTGCTGAAAGTAAGTGCATTCTGACTTGCAACATAGACCCTTATACTCTGGATCTTGATTGTCCGCATTAACGAAGCGGGAAGGGTGTACCCGATCTGAGCATTCTTGAGCCTCAGGTAGGAAGTATTCCACTGCCAGAAAGTACTTGCCTGGGTATTATTGGCGGTAGGACTTGAATTGGCAATAGGGTACTTGGCATCCTGGTTATCCTTGGTCCAGTGATTATTATAGAACTCATAAGCAGCATTGCTGTTGTTGTTAAAGAAGGGTATCACCTGGAAGTTGTCGTTGAAGTTGTAGGAGCTCATTCCGGAACCCTGGAAGAACAGGCTGAGGTCAAATCCTTTGTATGCAGCATTAGCGTTGAGCCCAAAAGTCATCAGGGGATAATATGTCGGATAGCCTATCTCAACTTCGTCATTGCTGTCGATCTTGCCGTCGGGTGTGCCTTCCGGTCCGCTTACATCCTTATACTTGATGTCACCGGGATGGAGCGTTCCCCACTGGGCAATATTATATCCGTCATCCGCATTGATCACACCGTCGCTGTTCCTGTCATCGGAAGTCTTGAATAGTCCGAGAGCCTGATAGCCGAAAACAGTTCCATAAGGCCGGCCGGTCCTCCTGCGGTTAGGATTGTCGTAGGTGGCCGCTGTTTCAAATGTTTCAACCATCTTATTCCTGGCAATACTTATGTTGCCCATTACGTTGAAATCGAGCCCGCTCTGCAGCGACCGCCTTGTACCCAGCTGAAGTTCAAACCCGTAATTGTCCATCTTTCCGGCGTTCTCCTGTGCAAGGCTCAATCCGTATTCATAGGGAACCGTGATTGAAGGGCTTAGAAGCATTCCGCTCCTCTTTTCATAGAACAGGTCGGCTTCAACGAGCAGAAGGCTTTCCCATAAGGATGCTTCAAGGCCCACATCACTTTTCTGCGATACCTCCCATGTTATGACCGGGTTGTTCTCAGTTGTGACATAAGCTTCCTGAACCATTGTACCTGACCCGAAGGCATATCCGTTTCCGGCAAGTGTGTAACCCGAAAGGTACTGATAGGGATTCCCGGCAAGGTTGCCTGATTTACCCCACGATGCTCTCAGCTTAAGGTTATCGAGCCAGTCAAGGCCTTGCATAAAGCTCTCTTCCGAGATCCTCCATCCGACGGAAAATGCCGGAAAATAACCCCATCTCTTGCCAGGGGCAAAATAATAGTGGCCGTCGTAGCGCCCTGATGCTTCAACAATATATTTGTTTGCATATGCCCATCCTACCCTGTAAACATATCCAACCGATGCGCCTACTGAGGATGAACCTCCGTTGTCGTAATCATTCTTGCTCGAACTTCCGAGGCTGAGTTCATCGATGCCGACAGCAAAATTATTCCTGCGCGCAAAGAGATAATCATAATCGTTGTTCCTTGCTTCTGCAACAACAAGACCTGTCACCTCATGCTGGCCGAATGCCCTGGCATAATTGATGAATCCCTGGTAAGTATAGTTCCTGCGTCTCGAGTCCCTCTGTTCCAGATAAGTGTAAGCCGGAACGTTTCCTTCCTGGGTTGAAATCTGCTGGGCATATGTATAAGGAGTGTCGTTCAGGTTGATTGCATAATAATAAAAAGGTGTATGCCATCCCTTCTGATAATCGAGCTTTGTATCGTAACTGAATGTCCCCTTAATGCTCAGGCCTTTTATCCACTTGATCTGCTGTTCAACAGAGAGAGCAGTCAGAATTGTATTTGCATCTACATGTTCATATCCGTCGCCCTTAAGCACTGCAACAGGAGAGTTACCAGCGAACTGCCCCCAAAGACCGTTCGAGTAGTAAATTGCCTCTGTAGGAATGAACTTGTAGCCGCTCCTGAAAAGCTGTGCAGCCGATGACGCAACGTCAAGGTCGTTTGTTCTCTCATGTGATCCTATGATCGAGACAGACATCTTGGTTGTGTTTGTCACATTGGCGTCCAGATTAAGATTTACATTGAATCTGTTGTAGTTTACTTTTTCAAAGAGACCTTTCTGACCGTAATAGCCTGCGCCTGCAAAATACTTCATCTTCTGCGAACCACCGCTTATTGAAATATCATATTTCTGAATCGGGATGGACAGATTGACGAGGTCTTTCGTATTGCTCGAAGGATATCTGTCGGGATCAGAAGCATTGAGCGAAGCATAATTGTTAATTGTCTCCAGAGGAAATGTGAGAGGGTTATTTGGATTATCGTTCTGTACTCCCTCATTACGAAGCTTCATGTAATCAACAGCATTGAGAAGATCGGGATAATAAGTCGGCTGCTGAACACCATAGTATGTATTGAAGGTGAGGGTTGGTAATCCTTC
>CAZKTX010000134.1:0-6777 GCA_964555805.1 uncultured Rikenellaceae bacterium | reverse complement strand
GGGGTCGCTGGTTCGATCCCAGCTGGGCCCACCTTCGCCCTCCGAAGCTTTAGCGAAGGAGGGCTTCGCCTTTTAATAGAAGGTTATATGTCGCTAAACCTTCGTCGGGCTTCGGTGGGCGCAGCCCACTGAAGCCATGGTTAAACAACATCTCCATTTTTATTTCTTGATATTATTTTTTAATTTTGATTATCAGTTTCATTGGTTACTCAATAAGCAGACCAATTGAAAATCCTGTCATCGCTGTAACTATGTGGTTTGTATATATTTTAAAGTGTGCTGATAATTCCTATTATACTGGCTGTACATCAGATCTGGATGATCGCATAAACCGTCATTTGAAAGGAGAGAATACCTATACAAAAGAAAGATTGCCTGTCTCCCTTGTTTACTATTCTGCTTTCATGGATAAGTATAAAGCTTATGAGTTCGAGAAATACCTTAAGTCAGGTTCGGGAAAGGCATTTGCTAAGAAAAGGTTTCTGTAATTTTTGAACCGTATTTTTTCGGTGCCAGTTTGGTGCCAGGATTTTGGTAAAAAGTACCATTTTAGAGATAACTTTCTGAAACAAAATCTCAAAAAAATCGTATATTCAGACACTCTTAAGATGAAATCAGAAAATGACTTCATGAAAAAAACAACACAATTCATTCTGATTGTTAGTCTCCTTCTGAGTTCATGCGAGGCCAATAATTCAGATCCAGAGCCAGAACCTGGCCAGGATTCCATTCCTGTAATCAAACCTGACCCTGAATTCTTCTTCAAAATTGGCAATAATCTTTATTACAGGTACAGCGATCTTGAATTATATGATTCGTCTACTCACATTCTTTACTTCAAATCCAATCATCCTGAATTTGATAAGAACTCGCAGTCTTCTTTTTCAGTCATTATCAATATTGATACGATTTATAAAGGAGACTTCTGGCCTATGTTCCGATCAGATATGCCGACAAGAGTATATATACATACCTTCCCATTCTGGCTCCAGAACTTCGCCCTTTGGATTGAGAACAGATATAATATTAAACCCGATCTGAGAAATGATGCGGTGATAATTCAAGCTTTTAAAGATCGTAATCTGTTACATTCTGGACTTCATATTGAAGTTAACTCGCTGGAGGTTACCAATAATCAGGTCACATTCTCTTTTTCAATAACAAATAAGGATCAATCTGAACTATTGATTATGAATCCAGATAAAATGGGAATCAACCTTTTTCATTACTTTACTAACGGACTAATTTTCAAAAAAATAAGTGATGGATCATTTTTTACTGTAAAGGTTCCTTCGCAGGCTCCTTCACCCTACAATATCTGGAAAATAGATTGGCTCACAAAGCTGAATTCAAACGAGACAAAAACATTCAGCCTCATTTATCCTCTAAATTCCCAGATAGCTGCCGGAGAGTACATTGTTACCTTTGCTTATCCAGGATTGCATCTTCAAGTCAGTAAAGACCAGCTGATTCAAGACAATGCACGAATCTGGTTAGGAGAAGTCCGAGTATCGATCAGAAAATCGATCTAATTAGTTGTTTGAACAATTAACCATTACAGCCCATTAAATGCATAAGTCGGTCGCCTTGACCACATTCCGCCGGGGAAATGGACATTTTTGTATTAATCTATATATCATAGTATTAACTCCGGCGTAAGGTGGTCAATTTAGTCCGGCGCTAGGTGGTTAGGGTCACTGGTTTTTGTAATAATGGCAATAACGAATTTTAATTGTAATGTTTTCATTTTGCATATGCTCTTAATTGTTTTGATTGATTTTAGATTATGATACCTATTTTACCCGTGTATATGTATCAATTTTAATAGGGTTGTTATTTACAAAGGTAGTTTCCACCAGTACATCAGGTGAAGTAAATTCGACTTCCCACTTTGAAGTTGCACTTGCTGAATTCGAAATATCACTATATGGGAACATAGCGCATTTATTTTTTGATGAGAACCAGGTTACATAAATTGCAATGTCCACCCCTTTAATCATTTCGGAAAGAATGAATTTATCAGTTGTTTTGTCATATCCCCAAAGTTCTTTCCCTTCCGTAACAATATCCCCTTTTGTGACATATTTAAAATAACAGTCAACTCCCGTCCCAAAAGCTTTTACATCCCAGTAACAAATTGTGTCTTTAGCCACCTCACACTTCCAGGAGCCTATAAACTGTTTCATCAATTCAACCTGATTAAGTCCTTTGGGACTTTCACCGGGAACATTTTCTTCAACATAAGAATCAACGAGATGAATCACTTTCCACCTGTTATCAATTTTCCTGAACACAAATAAAAATGCTTGCGGATCGGTGATGGACGAATGACCATCTTTGTAATTGGTTGACCACTTGTTTTCTGCCATATACAAAACTGTTGATTTATCAAGGAATGTATATTTTTCATTAACCATTTTACAACTTTGATTTAAAATTGCATCGAAATTAGGTTTCATCGCCATAATTTCCTTGTAGCTAAATGCCATTCCGTTGGTAATGTCAACAAAATCAGGCGAATCAAGAAAAGATTCCACAACCTTGTCAGGATTCGCCTCTTCAATTCCTGTAATAAAGGTATTAACTACTTCTTTTATCTCTCCCTTTATCTTCTCTTTCTGAGCATCAGAGACAGGCTTGTTGTTTGTCACGCATGAAAAACAAACAATAAGCAAAAGCAAAATAACAAGTCTCGTTTTCATTTAAGCGGAAATTGGTTAACGTATAAAACTAAGATGTTTGAAAGTCAATTATATGATGAAAGTTACGACAACAAAAAACACAAGTCAAATAAATTAATTTCACCACTTTAGTGCATAAACCGGTCGCCTTGACCACATAGCGCCAGTAAGACGGGCGTTTTTGTATTGAAGTATAAATCACAGTATTAACTCCGGCACGGGGTGGTCAATTATTCTGGCGCCAAATGGTCATGATCACGGCTTTTCCATCCGGGATTCATTCCAGTCGCGATGGATCCGGTTTGTAGCAAACAAGGATTGCAGGGCGACAGCATGGTTAAGCTATGAATAATTCAGGATTCGGATGCCACCAGCCTTTCAAGCTCGTTAAGATCAATTGAATTAGGAAGGAATCTACCAAACCAGCGGACACAACGATTAGCATTTAAAGGTATTCCAACAACCGGAATATTGTTTTTCCGGCAGTTTCTCATACCCCACGTTAGTTCGGGTATGCATGCAATCCCCAAAACACCAAAAGATCTTCTTTCTTTTGTAATGTACTTCGCCAACTGCTTCATATTTCCTCCTGACCATATAAATGGTTCGATATGATGGGTTTTTAGTATTGCGCTGGCGTGATTCTGAAAACACTTTACGGAACATTGTTTGCACTGATAATCAAATCCGATCTTTTCGGATTTGCACTTAACTGTAAAATCCTGAAGACAATAAGGCATTAATGCGATCTTCTTATCTGCCTTGATAAACTCAGATGCAAACAAACGATTTGTCAGTTCAATCTCAAGCATATAAAAGTGATATTGTTCCCTTGTGGTCGCAAGCCTGCGGTCCCAAAATTTGGAAATAGGTAGTGCTCTTAAGTGCTCTTCTGTATTCTCAGTGTATTTTTTAAGATGGGGATTAATAAGGTTTAAAATGCCTACCATCAGGTTGTCGCTGTCCTTAATTTCCAGAGACTTTTTCAGCATTCTTTTTTTTGATGAAGACTTCCTGATGTTATCAATCAGATTTCGGGTATCAGGATTCAAAGCATGGATTTCATCAGCGAGCATTCTTATTGTTTCAAAATACTCAGATGTTGAATCTGATTTCCCGAATAAGGAATAGGTTTTCCCATTTATCGGAGAATATTCCAGATTAACCGGTCTCATATTTAAAATTCCAAGTTAATCATTTAACTAGTAACATACAATTTAAATCTAAATATGGAAGTTTTGAAAAAGAGAGATCCCTACAACTAGCTCAGGAGGATAGCCCGTATCACCGGCTCTCTGGTGGTACTTTTCTTTTTGCAATATGGTAATTAGTTTTTCCGGCAGAGGAATTGACCTTGGCAGTCTTGGGAACTTCTTAGAGTGTAGTCTGCGGAATTATTGTCTGCAGACGTTTGCCATGAATAGTCTTACCCGATCCGGGCGGACCCATCACCGAAATAATAAAGCCTCCAAAGCTGATTTAAACGGCTGATACTGCAAGTTTGCTATAGTGCTGTCTTTAAGTTTACTGTGCTGTCAACTTTTTAAAACCCTCATTGTCCCAAAGGGTTTTAAAGTCTTCATCTTTTATTGCATATGATTTGAACTGGGGATTCATTGAAATTGCTTTTTCGAGATCGGCAAGTGCATTTGCATTATCTCCCTTGAGGCAATAGGCACAGCCCCTGTTATATATAAAAGACGGCTCGGCAGGTACGAGCTGAATGGCCTTGTTATATGAGTCGATTGCTTCATCAAATTTGTTTGTTTTAAGAAGGACACCTGCCATATTTTGCCATGCGTCAGCGTTAGTTGAATCCAGTGAGGTTGCCTTTAAGTATGAGTTTAATGCCTCATCCTTTTTGTTCATAGATTCCAGGATCTGTCCTTTCATCAGCCAGTTTAAAGCAGCTTCAGGTTGGACAGTCAATAGTTTCTCAGCGTTTACCAATGCTTCATCAAAATGTCCATTTTCAGCCTGAAGAAATGTTTTTGCAAATAAAATTGCTGTATTTTTCGGGTATGTTTTTTCCAAATTTCCAAGCTCTACAATAGCTGCTTCCTCTCCAGGTATTTTTTCCCTATTAATGAAAAGCCAATTCTGTACGATCTCAAAGCTATCAGGATATTTTCCCATCATCTCTGTCAGTACTTTTGACGCTTCTGTTGTATTTCCTTGTTTTGCAAGGTCCTGGGCTTTGGCAATTTCTTCCTTTATTGCAGACGTCTGTGCTTCTGATCTATAGCTTGAAACCAAAGCCATGATCATAATTAGAAGAAAAACAAATCTTGTTTTCATTTGGTCTGGTTTTAGTGAATTTATAGAACTAAAATATCTGTAAGTCAATAATTTTTATGTAAGTTACCTTTATTAATGGCCAAAGTCAAATAAATCTTTACAAACTGGAATGTATGCCATTGAGGCCAAGGATTTTGCCCATAATAAAACAAATCAAAAACCTTCCTAAAATCCAGAGTTTAATCCTCAATGTTTACTCATGTATGTTAATCTTTTCAGACCTTCTTTTGAAGTGGTAACAGAAGGACGGATTTTATACTTCGTATCAGGCTATTGGAGGTTTTATTCTTCTCTCAGAATAGACGTGCATGAGCCAGTCGCCTTGACCACTTATAGAGTATTGATTTTTGTAAATGGTTTCTTTCCCAGTTTGGTAAGCACCTCTTCTGCCCACTTATATGTTTCGGGCATATCACCAATGAATACTATCTCTGCAGGAGCAACCAAAGCCGGCAACTGATAAATATCAGTGATCCTTAAGCAATTCAATATCTCGATTGCAGCTCCCCTGCCATCGGGACTGCTGGCCATATCCTGGGTGGCCGGAGGATTTTTCAGTATAAATGTTTTACATTTTCCGTCGAGAAGGCCGCCATAAAGTGCAACAACACCCATGGCTTCCCTTGTGGCAATACCTATTGAATCGGCATTTACGCCATCAAGTGTCCTGCAGAATTCAATGCACCTGGTAAGGTCATAGACCTGCATTGACGCAAGTGTTCTTCCCAGCCATGCTGATGCCCGGCGTACATGCCATTGCAGGTTCGGATCCCAGCCGAATTCCCCGACACCTCTTACCTCGAAATAGGCAATATTCCATTTATTATCAAGATCTTCAATAAATCCTTCCGATTCCCACCGCGATTCATTGGGATTGCGCAGCACGATCATAAGTGGTTTTTTCTGTGACGGGTCATTTCTCCAACGAATGTCAACCTTAAGTCTCCATCCCGCCTCGGTAACAAAACTGTAGATATCGCTTCCGTATTCTGCCCTGTCAAGAGTCCTGAACACTTTTACCGAATCAAATGAAGGAGGATTCTCAGGGAAAGCCGTGAAACTTCTCTTTTTAAGAAAATCTTTAACTGTATTACGAAATTCATTCAGTTCACTTTCTGTTGTTATCCGCGGATTTAAAGCCAGCTTAACGAAAGAATCCTGAATAGTTGTTGTTCTGTCATCTGAAGGAGGCCCTTCTGTATACACCTTTAATTCTTCTTCTGACAGCATGTAAGCCGGTGAGATATCAATATCACCCGCTTCTTCCGGTGAAATTGATTTTCCCATAAGATGTCCGGAGAAAAAGGAGAATATTTTTTCCCTGGAATCCTTATGATACGAATGACCTCCGGGAGTATCAATAAACTCAATATTAGCGGGAGCATTGTGTAACTGATAGATCCTTTGGAGGTCATTATAGATCCTTTTAACCGATTCTATCCGGTTCAAACCATCACGGTCTGCCTGGCCTATCAGCAAGGGCCGTGGAGCTATCAGGGCCCCTATGTCCTGAAAGTCAATGGTGTAAGTATTAACGGCCATCATACAGTCGCAGTGATCGTCAATTGTACGTGTTGATATCTGCGCTTCCATTGTACTGGCCCCGCATACTGGTGCGACAGCTTTAACCCTCGGGTCGGCCGCGGCAAGGAACCAGCTTATTGCACCACCACCTGAAATTCCCGTGGCTCCCATATTCTGAATGTCTACTTCGGGTCTTTCAGAGAGCAGGTCGAGGCCCCTGATCGCATTCCAGACTTCCACTCCGGCAGGAGTATAGCCCCGGCTGTACCAGTTG
>CAZKTX010000133.1:0-6848 GCA_964555805.1 uncultured Rikenellaceae bacterium | reverse complement strand
ACTCTTTCGGAGTCCTCGATAAGCCTTTCCTTGCTGAATTCCCTTCCCGTGACCGATTTGTAAAGAGTGACGTAGTTGTCAACATGCTCGGGAACCTTTGCAGGTTCATCTGTCTGAGCGTTACTCTCGGGTTCAACATCATTCCAGGGAAGCTTGCAAAGACCTACAAGTCCGAACCAGGTTCTGAACATCGGGAAATAGTGTAACGCTTCAGCTTTATTCTCAAATGTCGGTATCTGGTTATTAACCATATCCATGAATATAAGCCAGGCTTCGTCATGCTGTGGCCCTTTGTTTGTCATGGCGAATCCACCCTGCTGGGCAAGTGATTCCTTTGGCAGATATTGTGAATATTCAAGCCCCTTGTTTTCCATTGCGATATCCTTCAGGAAAGAGGCCTCACCCCAGCCGTTTGCAATGAACAGTTCTTTCATCCTGCGAACTCCAAGTCCTGCGATTTTCCCGAATCCTTCGCCTCTGGCAAGCTGGTGAAGCATTTCAAGTGCGGCTGCCGAATTGCCGAAATTCAGTTCGAGTCCGCCGGTTCGATCCTTATTCAGGATTCCGTTCTCGTAGCATTCCATTACAAAGGCCGACAGTGTGCTCCAGGTTATTGTGCAGATACCGTAAGTATCGCAATAGAAGTTGGTTTCAATTATGTACCCGGGATCAAAAATCCCGCAGTTTGAGCCCAGACCGGCTGCATTTTCATATTCCGGTCCGTCAACTATGACTATCTGTCCTTTATAGGGTCCGGTCTGAACCTCATAATTATCTATACCTTTGCTGCACGACATGTTGCAGCCAACCCAGCAACCATCGGGTATGTTCTGGGTGAAATGTGACTTCCAAACTGTTGAATCGATCTTAAAGGCTTCGGGGTGGCTTCCGAACTTGTAGTTATGAACGGGAAGAAGGTCATGATCGTTCATTATTTCAACAAGATGAGCGGTACCCACCTGCCGCATCTGGCACTGTTTGTCATCAAGTTCCTTAATTTCCCTGTTAAACCGCCTTCCTCTTTCCATGATGGAGTCAAGGTCAACGACATTATTAAGGTTTCCCTTAACCCCGGGGACCTTGCAGACAAGTGCTTTAATCTTTTTGTTACGGAATACGGATCCAATCCCGCCCCTTCCT
Source organism: uncultured Rikenellaceae bacterium (assembly GCA_964555805.1). Classification (GTDB taxonomy): domain Bacteria; phylum Bacteroidota; class Bacteroidia; order Bacteroidales; family VadinHA17; genus LD21. The sequence goes on along the minus strand of CAZKTX010000133.1, from coordinate 5,708 downwards.
GCCTGTTTCATCCTGACTTTCTTTCTTCTTCCATCATAGAAGCTGAAGTTAAGCATCCCTATCAGAGAATGTTCGGCTGCCGAGCCTGAAGAAACGACACCGATATTCCTCTTCTCATTTTCATCAGCTGCGAAGATCTCAGTAAGCTGTTCAGCAAGAACATGACTGTCGCCGGCTTCATAAGGAGCCTCAAATATCTCAACCTTATGGTTCACTCCGTCAATAAACACAATTACATCACTTTGAGCCTTACCCTGGATTTCAATTGCATCAAATCCGGAGAACTTCAGAAACGGTCCGAAAAACCCTCCCACGTTGCTGTCCATTACAGAATTGGTCTGGGGGGATATTGTTACAACAAGCGACTTGCCAGTACCTGAGTACTGGGTTATTCCGCCTATAGGTCCGGAGGATATAATAATCTCATTTTCAGGATCATCCCATTTTGTATCGGGTAAGGTAGCATCCCAGAGAAGGCGAAGTCCGTAGCCTTTGCCTCCGATGAATTTTTCCTTCATCACGGCAGGGACATCCTTTTCCCCGATAACGGTCTCCCCCACATTTACATAAAGTATTTTATCAGTATAGCCCTTATCCAGAGGAGTCCATTTATAGTCCCATCTTTTGAGAAGGCGATGCTGTGCTTTAATCTGATTTAAATCCATAGCTTTCATGTTGATTACCGGCGCAAATTATTATTTATGACCAAATTTACTCTATAAAAAACACCTGCATAATGATAATGATCATTATAATAAATCGGGTGATGTTTTTGGAAGAATCTTCACTGCAAACCATTTATATTTGCATAGTCGGAATCTTTATAAATCATCTGATGAATCTGTCAGGTATCGAGAGCCACCTGAAAAAATTCAGTGTGGGAATAGCCGGAGCCGGGGGGCTGGGATCAAATTGTGCGGCCCTTCTTGCCAGAAGCGGTGTGGGGACACTGGTTATTGCCGACTATGACAGGGTGGAGAAATCAAATCTCACAAGGCAGTTTTATTTTACTGGCCAGGAAGGGATGATAAAGACCGAAGCGCTGAAGGAAAATCTGGGCCGGATCAGGCCTGAAACAATTGTAATCATTCACACTGTCAGACTTGACAGAAAAAACATCTCCAAGATCTTCAGAGGCTGCAATGTTATCGTTGAAGCCCTCGACACAAGTGAAATGAAAGAGATGTTTATCGAAACCGTGCAGAGTGAGTTCAGAAGTATACCACTGGTGGTCGGTTCCGGACTTGCAGGTTGGGGCAAAAGTGAGACCCTAAAGTGCAGAAAAATAGATGAGACGCTTTATGTATGCGGGGATGAGGCAACGGAAGTTACGGATGACATCCCTCCGCTTGCTCCGAGGGTAGGTATTGTGGCCGGTTTTCAGGCTAATACAGTTATCGAATTGCTTATGAAAATAAAATAAAAGCATCGCCGGGGATGAAAATAACACTGAATAACAGGGAAGAGGAGTTTGAGGCGGATTCGATGACTGTAAGTACAATGCTTGAGATCAGAAAGTTTACATTCAGACTGAGGATAATCAAGATCAATGGAGAACTTATTCCCCGCGACAAGTATGGATCGGCTGTAATTTATGACGGCGACAATGTGCAGATGTTATATCTTATGAGCGGCGGTTAAAAAAAAAGTTGTAGGTTTGTATCATGATGCAACGCTTCAAGTTCATCGATAAAATTCCACCTGTCCTGAGGAACAAGTATCTCCTCACCTTAATCATTTTTGCCGTCTGGATCTTATTGCTTGATTCAAATAATCTTATATCGAGATTTAAGGAGATGAAAAACCTTAAAAAGCTCAAGGCTGAGAAGGAATATTATGTCCAGCGGATCGAAGAGGATAAGAGGAAGCTTCATGAGCTCAAGACAAGCGACAGGAATCTTGAGAAGTTTGCCAGGGAGCAGTACAGGATGAAAAAGCCGGATGAGGATCTCTACATTATTCTCTCGCCTCAGGAAGACCGGCGTATTACAAGGGAAACGAACTAACAATCAAGGTCCAGTTGCCTGAAGCAATTCAGCAGGTCCGGCAGTTCGGCAGGAATATCTCTCCCCATCATCTTAAGCAGATCACAAGCGCCTTCTTCAACGGGTATTTTCCTGAAATGTGCTACGTGTACCAAATTCAGGTATTTCACAATCCTGAACATGTTGAACCAGCTGAAAAATCTTTTTCTGAAGGAGTCCTTTCCCGATGTGTTGTTCCTTATCTCGGAAATCCGCGTATCCCAATCCTCTGACCGGATGAACTGACGTATGCCCGGAGGCAGGTTAGTGTATTTGAAGTTTGCTGTATTCTCATCTTCGCAAAAAAAACCGTCAACCATGCTGAAGAAGAGCCTGAGCTCACTGAATGCTTCCGGATTATATGAAAGCAGTCCGGCATCAGGGGATTCAGTAAGACGGGAAATCACTGGTCCTGTACCGAAAGGCACTCTTAAAGAGACTCTCGGAGACGGATAGACAACTGTTGAAGTCAGGTTAAAGAACCCTCCTGCAGGAAGCAGTTTCTGAATGAAATAAAAATCCTCCCCTGCCGATCGTTTGTTCATTCCTCCTGCCTTAACGTAAGCAACTGCCTTTATTGCAATTGCAGATCCCACTGTATGGTGGACCCAGGGAAAGCCTGCATAGAAAAGCCCCTGAACAAAATATCGCATATGCAGCTCATAGAGAGTAACGGATCTGTAGATCTCCGCTGGAAAATCACTGCCCGCGACAGGATGTTCAAAGTAAATGGAACATGCCATCCGGTCGGATCTGCCGGCCATTTCGTTGAAAACTGCTTCGAAGTAGTTGTTTTTGACCGTGCAGTCGGCATCTATATTCAGAATAATTCCCTCCGGATTACCCAGAAGGTCAAACCTTCTGACGGCTTCATCCATTCCGGTCTTTCTGGCAAGACCGACACTCCATCCCGCCGACTTGAGAGTAAGCCCGTCAATAACATGAACATCGAAAAAGGGATTCCGGTTAAATTGCTTCCAGGATTCGGCAGCAATTGCGCTGGCACGGGTGTTGAAAAGGCTCTCTTCCCCGGCATTGTCGGGAGCATTTACAACAATCAGGATTTCGGCTCTGCATGGTGGTCGACTGCAGTCTGCAAAGGAGTCAAGAAGATTTGTTATTCCGGGTTCGTCAAAAGCGGGAACAACAACAATTATACCTGTATTCTGAGCTGGCGCCTCTGCAATAATCCGGGGGAAAAGCGAATTATGCCCAAGCCATGCAGAGGCAAATCCCATGGATCACTTCTTTTTCTCAGTCTGATATTTGGCATTCAGTCCGTCAACAACCTGCTGGGTGATATCCATTGCCGAATCGCCGTAAAGGATAGGGCTTCCGAAACTCTTGCCAAGAACATACTGGTAATTGTACTCACCCTTATGTTCCTGGAGAAAGGTTGTTATATATTCCAGTACCTGCCTGTTCATTACCTGGTCTTCCTCAAGAAGGTTGTTCTGGAGCTGGTCGCGAAGATTTACAAGTTCCTGCTGCTGCTGAAGAAGAGATTGTTCCATTTCGGCTGCAGTGGCTCTTGTAACAAGTCCTTTATTAACCTTATCCTGATAGTCTTTAACTCCCCTTTCATACTGGGTTCCCTTTGAATTAAGTTCAGATTCAGCGTTCTTCTGCTTCACAAGCAGTTCTTCTCTCCTGTCGGAATACATATTGAACTTGAACACCACAGTATCGATATTCACAAAGGCAATCCCGCCTGAAACAGTATTTGCAGTTCCTTCAGCATTTTTGTCTTTTGAGGTGTTTTTATTTCCGGTAAAGTGGAGTACGAACAGGGCGGCAACAGCCAGAAACAGCAGTGCAAGCAGAACATTGGTTAGATTCTTCATCGAAAGAAATGTGAGGTTTAATGTTTTATCAGCCGCAAATATAGCAAATTAATTATTTTGCCGCCTCACACAATTTAATTTTAAAAGACAAGCTGAACGGGATCTCACGGATCTAGAATTCAGGACACGGTATAGCCCTTATTTTTGTTCGCTGACCGATTGTGAATGAATTGAATTCATATACAAGCGATATCTCGTGTGCACCTGATGTCGACGATATCAGATTTGAGATTGTAAAATCGTAACTATATCCGATATGGAGTTGTTTTGTTTTTATGCCTATCAGTCCGATAACAGCATCTCCTGCCTGTGTTGTGACAAACGGGATTCCCCGGTACCATACTCCGAAAATAAGCGGATCCCTGTAATAATACAATCCTATATCGGTTTGATAAAAGTCGGCCTGTTTCTGGAAATTAAGTGCAACTGACAAAACTTCCTGGTAGGTTTGACGCAGCCTTGTCTTTCTTAAAATCTGAATACCCCCGAAAACATTAAGTTTTACCGGGAGGGTTGATTCATTCCCGTAAAATGACTGTTTAGGGTTTAGCAGATGATCAAGTGTGAACCCACCCCAGAAGCGGTCATTATAAACCAGGGCTGATGTTGCGAAATCAACATCCGCAACCTTGCTGAAAGGAGGTGGATACACCGATGGAACCGTTCCTGAACCAGTCATCTGGCTGGCAAAAACAAGCTTATAGATATCGAGGCCCAGATATGTGAATTTGAAATTTACTCCTGGCCGGATATGCCAGTCATCATTGATTTTAAAATCGTATGAATACACAAGCCCGATATTGGTTGTGCTGAGTTCCCCCGATCCTGCCACATCATAAGTGGCAAGGACACCAATTCCTGAATTGAAATTTAAAAGGGCTTTGTCGAATGATATGCTGTATGTGTGGAAAACCCCCGGAACGGCCGGCCACTGGTTCCTGTAATTAAGGGCAAACCTGTATTCTTCAGTTGCGCCAGCGAATGACGGAGCAAGATAAAGCGGATTCGCGTAGAACTGAGAAAACGTAGGATCCTGACCAAAACTATCAAGAATCATGATGCAAGACACTAATAATGAATATTTTATTCTCTTAAGCAAAATCTATCCGATTAGGTTTATTTGACTATTCATCTATTTCGCAACAGTATATAAACGGAGATTTGCCTGGAAAGTGATATCCTTATTAAACAATTTTTTGAGAAAGTGACGTAAAATAAATATTTACAGCTATTTAACCCGTAACTAAATAATTCCCAAACTGTCATAAATCATTAATCTGATGTGACAAACGTCATTAAATTAAGTCTCGGTATAGTTTTTATTTGATTTTTTATTTCAGGTTGTTGTTCTGAGCAACGATTTGATATTTTTGTGTCACTTTAACTTTATAAACGATGTTCAATAAATTTATTGCCGCAATTCTCCCTTATTTTCCAAAGAAGTTCATCTGGATATTCTCAAAAGCATACATTTCAGGCGAAAAAATTGATGATGCCATGAGAGTATCAAAAGATCTCAACGGCAAGAATATTAAAGTCACGATAGATGTGCTGGGCGAATTCATAAATAACCTTGAAGAAGCAGAGGCCAACAAGCAGGAATATCTCAATGTTATGGAAATTGCCAACAGGAATGGCATTGACGGCAACTTCTCGGTAAAACCAACAAGCTTTGGCCTTCTCATTGACAAGGAAGTGTGTTACAGACATATCAGGGAACTTGTCGTGAAAGCTGATTCATATAATAATTTCATCAGGATCGACATGGAAGATTCTCCCTGTACGACACTTGAAATAGAACTGTTCCGCAGGCTCAAGACAGAGTTTCCTAAAAGCGTAG
>CAZKTX010000132.1:0-6849 GCA_964555805.1 uncultured Rikenellaceae bacterium | reverse complement strand
TGGTTTACAAGAGAGTTGATTCTGATTTTGCTTAGTTTATTAATCAGGTTCCTTGAAGAGATGTTAACAGAAAGATCAACGCCGTTAAGCAATGGAAGAGTGGCTTCATTTGTACTTACTGTCAGGATCAGGTCTTTGTCCTCATTTATGAGTGTCCGGATAACTAAACCTGTCGGGAAACTTTGTGGTAATGAGGCTCTTGTTTCTGTAGAATCACCACTTTGTACAACTGCGTAATAAGAATTTCCGAAGCCGGGTTGAATATTGAAATATCCCATTCCTTTGTGAATGCTGTTAAATATGGCCAGCTGTTCTCCTGAAGGGGAATATAGTTTAAGTGTGACATCAGATCCTTTGCCCAGAGCATTTACAGCTTTGAACGCTATTCTGGAAGTGACATTATCAACAAGTGATCCTCCCTCAGGGAAGAATCTGACATCTATCTTATTGTCAATAGGCTTTATTGTCTTGTTCAGTCCATCTACTTCATCATAAGGGCTTATAATGGTGATTTCTTTAAGGAAAAAGAAATGTTCATCATAGTTTCTCATGAAATTAGTGTAGGCTCTTATTCGGTACCTTCCCGAAGGAATAGAATCGTTCAGTTGGAAATCTCCGTGTCCGGACCCGTTTTCGATCCTGACTGTCCGTTTCCGGATGATACTTGCATCCGGTGCAATAAGCTCAACATAGAGTTTGTTGGTGTTTATTGAAAGTTTGTTGGTTGAAGGATCAACAACGTAGGCTTTAAACCATATATAATCTCCCGAGGTATAACTAACCCTATCGATATGCAAATATACTTTCTCTGAAACCTGTTCAGAATTATTGTCAACATAAGAATTACTTATGGTTAACAATAAAAGTCCAATTATAATGTGATTCATCGGAAATCAGATAAAATTAATATGAATTAAATATACCTACTATTCTAGCAGGAATAAAATATAGTTGAGCATATGCATCTTTATACACACCGATCCAATTCATTCTTTTTGAATAAAAAATCTACAAACCTGAACGTAGTAAAGAAAATTCTACGAAAATTAATCCTGGTTAACCAACCGGTCTATGAATTATAAATTTGAATTCTGACCGGTTGGTAACCTTAATATTACACAATTCAATAACCTTAAAATATTAAAACCGCAAACTCTAATTTACAGTCTTAATAAACTTAACCACATTCACAAAATTCAGTAGGGTAATGAACAGCATTACACTCTGTTTGTACAGCTGATTGACTTGAACCACTCCAATATTCAGGAAGACAACCAGGGTGATAAGTATTATATACCCAACAGGTACCAGACCAATCACCACCTTTCAATTTTTTCAATTCGTTACTTTCCAGTAAATTTTCAGGTTTAATACTTAATTTTGGCAGTGTTTTCATTTTTATAAGTTTTAAATGGTTTGATTTTTTGAAAAATTATTGACTCAACAATTCATTAAACTGGTTGCTTCCATAGGCTACCTCCTTGTTAAATGCGTATGTTATGAAGCGTATAAGTGTGCAGGGCGAATTTCACTATTCCTAATAAAGTATTACTTATCTATTACTAAAAGTCACGAACATTAAAACAGGGTTATCGAATTCGGTAAGACCCCCTGCAAGCTTTTCAAGTTCTTCCTTCTTCTCCGGGTATTTGGGATTGTTATTTTTAAAATCATCACTTGCAACATGTTCTTTGAGCTGTTTTGCATCCACCCACATTACCATTGTTGAATCATTGATTTGTTTATGTGGTAAAAATCTGGGACCGGCATCAATATCATTATATAAACCAGTAGTAAATAGCGGATTATCTGTAGAAGTTGGACAAACAAATTCTAAATCCTTGAGATTGATATCAAATATCCCAAGAACTAATGAGGTATTAAGCATTGTTGCTGAATCAACGCTTTATTTTAATAATAATACCATCTCCATAAATCGAAATAAATTGCATCCAAATTTGCAATTTACTGATTGACAATCATTAAAATAGGATTTGATATTTCTTTCAGGTCATTCTTTAGTGCCATTATTTTTTCAGAATTGGATTTCCCCAGGTTAATAAAGAATTCAGAATTTTTATTTTTCAGAATTTCGTGCATTTTATATGCTTCTATATAATCGATTAAGACACTATCGTTAAAAACTGATCGAGGCCAGAATGTGGCAAGCTCATAATAATCATCAACAAATCCTTTATCTTTTAATCTTACCAACTCCCTGGTGCGTTTGTTATAAATCCACATGGTTTTATTGGGCGAAATCCCTGAGATAGTTGTTAAATATAGATAATTATGATCTTCCAGAATATTATAAATCCATAGTTTCCCTTCATATTTTGCATAATCCTCCTGAGATTCAATACGGATATCGATGTCCATTTTTAAATCACCTAAATTAAAAATGGAATAAGGTCTTTTCCCCAGATTATTCAAATAATACATCGTGTCAATTCCATATTCCATAAAATGAAAATCACCTTTATAAACATACAATGGAGTAACAGGATTTCCAAATCTGCCAAGTCTGTATTCCAGGTCAAGTGAGTAGGATATTCGGAGGATTATATTTCCCTCAAGATCAGACAAAAGCCAGCTATATGATTTAGTATCCTTTTGGTTCCCAAGATTTATTAAATGGAACATAAATCGATTTAATGAATCACACTCGAATTGAACTGATTGAGCCTTAAATTTGAATGATTTAATAAAATTACCTCTGAAATCGAAAACCAGCATAACACCTGGATTTGCTGAATAAATATATACAAATTCTTTCCAGTTATTAATAGAGAAATCAGATACTCTGATATATTCCTCTGGACCTCTTCCACTATTACCAATCTGTCTGATAAATCTACCTCGCCTGTCAAACTGTAGAAGCTTCCTGACGTCACTGACAAAAATAAACGAATCTGAAAGTGCAACCTTAACCACTTCGTCCAAATAGGATTCTGCAGTTGTTTCCAATGGAATATATTCAAGCTTTCCTGTGATGGTACTTAGTGGAAGATCAACAACATTGTTGACTGATTTATAAATATCAACCAGGAATGGTGTAAAATCCGGACTCTTGTTATACTCGGTTTTTTCTTCCTTTTTAAAGAAATATAAGATACAAGCAATAATTATAATTGTGATAAAAGGGATGAAAATGGGTGATCTTTTTTTGCTCATTTAATGGCTGTTCTAAAAAATAATTAATTCTGCTCAGATATTTTAACCTAGTATGGTAGAATTCTTCTCAAAGTCAGAAATGCGCATAATTAAAGGTACACAAAACTATTTATGATCTAGTTGAAAAAACACATCATCAATTCAGTAAGTGTTTCATATCATTGATGAGTGTATACTATTGTTAGATATCAATTTATATAAGACGAAATACCAATTGAATTATACTTTGGTAATTATTGAACAGTAGAAGCGGAGGTATTAACCTTGCTAACCTCCGCTTGGTAAACAACTAATTTAGGAACTAGATTGGTCAAAATCCTGAATAAACATATTCAACATCTCCAAATTGACCAAAAAATAGAGTCCAGCATATATCGTTGCACGACTCTTCACTTCCTGTATATGAAGAATACAGAAGATTCATATAATCCCCCGTATAACAATAGCACATTCCTTCCCCTCCCTTAAGGTTTTTAAGGTCATCATTTTTAAGAATATTTTCATCCTTTATTATTATTTTTGAAAGTGTTTTCATAAAAATTAAGTTTTAATTAATACCTTTCTGATTACTTATCCAGCCAGTATCATTTAACTGGCTTGATATTATGTCTTGAAAATTATTTAGTTTACATAACACACCTCCTTTCTTTTTCAGGAAAGGCCAAGGCAGGAAGCAAAATATACTAGTAGGAATATTCAACCAATTTCAAAGACTTCCTGCCTTTTTCTTTCTTCGATAAAACTTTAACATATTTTGGCTCATCTTCAAATATCTCTGTTTCAAACACCAGGAATGGTTTGGGCAATGTGTAAAAATCCTCAATTTCAACCCTTACCGGATAGCTTTCCAAATAAATTTCATTGAAAAAATCACAAATACTCTTTAAAGAAGGATAGTCTTTGTGAGGCTTAAGATATTCATCTACAGCGGTAATAGAAATTTTTATACGGTATGCCTTTATAAGTCGGTAAACAGATGATACAACATTATCCTCTCTTTTGAGGGTTCTGAACAGATTCATTATCCTATGCAAAAACAATAAAATACTGAATGAAACTGAACTAGAGTATCGTATCTCCTTTATATTATGCATTTTTTGATTTGTAGTGTTTAAGATTAACCATTCTTTTAAGTTATTGTATAAAAAGGCTTTCCAATATATCATGCATTTCTTTCGCCATTCTTTCTCCTGAAAATTTAGTCTTTATAAGCCTCCCGTAATTCTTACCCATTTTATTTCTTTTCTTTTTATCCCCAATTAATGCCAGTATTGTATCTGCCGTTTCCATATTACCAAATGATATACTACCATCCGTTTCGCAAAAAGGTCTAAGATAAACAGCCTGCTCTTCACTAAACATCTCGTTTAGGCCTTCAGTATCCGAAATTATCAATGGTATGTTATGAGCGGCCATTTCGATGGCAGCATAGGGGCAGTGATCATAAATTGAAGGAATGATACCAACATCTGCAATCTGATAAAACTTAAGCACATCTGAGTGTCTAAGAAATCCTGTAAAAGTCACATTATGCCATGAATCTTTAAGGTAAGATAAGAACTGTCTTATCGATTCAGTACCTGAATCCTCCCCAATGATTATGAGTTTTACATTTTTATCTTTAATAAAAACCTCATTAAAAGCCATTAGCAAAAAATTTAATCCCTTCCCGTTATCAAGTCGACCGGCGAAAACAACTATTCTATCGACGGGCTTAAATCCCAACTGCTTTTTCAGAATACTTTTTTCACTTTCCCCCAGTATTTTAAATTTCGAAAAATCCATTCCATTATGAATTACTGATGCTTTATTCGGATTTATTTTATAATAATCAGAAATGAATTTTTTCATATAGCCGGTAACTGATACAATCTTATCAGCCAATTCATAAAGTTCCTTTTCTTCTGATAGTTCTTTCAGCGGGTTATAATCATATTCTTCCTTATTGTCCCAAACATCTATGAATTTCTTTTTGTTCCCAATGGTTAAAAATTGCCAGTTGGCGGAATGAATTACACTCAAGATTGGGAATTTGTATCTTTTCTTGATTTCTTTGACTATCGACAGTGATGATGGATAGTTTACCTGAATTACCACATTCAATGTCTTTTCAAATATTTCGTCTAAAAAATCAACTACACGTGCTGAATATTTTAATATCTGAGATTCAGTAATAATTGGATTCTTGGGACCAGGAATATGAATACTTAAGACTTTATTTTTATTACATTGAATAGTAAATTCACGAACATGATTTGAATTGTAAATCACATGGTATATTCTAATATCAGGGAATTTTAACAACCCTGATGTTAATTCAGAAACATAGGTCCCAATTCCATAATTCATCCCTCTGATGTTCGATGTGAAAATGAAAAGAGAAATCATTGCTTTGTTCCGGTTATAGTTTGACAAGTCTTCTGAAGTTCGTTTCTGTTATTTCGTTCAAGTTCACTGCTAGCAAACCAGCTGTTTTTGCCCATCGGATGCCATAAATGAAATAAGTTACCGGCTGAATAAGAAACCGGCTCACAGCATATTTCAAGTCTTTTTACCTGCTCTGTATCCTCCGGTCCCCATCCGTAAATATTCTCATTCTCGCCACCTATTGCCATGTACTCATTTTTATTAACAAAAAATGCCCCGCCAACAGAATGATATCCATGCATGAGGTTCATTACAGGGACTCTCCTTCCCGGTATTTCAATATTCAAATGCTTCCTGAACAAATCAGATGTTAATTTGTTCCAGGAATAGAATGTGCCGTAATAGGGAAAACATAACACAGCCTCACCGGAACGAATTCTGCCGACGGCATCTGTTATCTGATCAACAGGAGCTATCGCATCTGTGTCCCATATCCCCACTAATGGTGTGTCCGATAGATTTATTAATCTGTTTATCCATAAGGTCCTGTGGAAAACCTTGTCTTTATCTTCAATAAACTCATATCGAAATCCTTCCTGATCCGTTTCAGGGAAATACCTCCTTTCCAAATCGGCTTCAAGAATTATGAACTTTGTTCTGAAATTTCTGAAGGTATATTTTATCAGAGTATCAATATTTGCTTTTCTTTCCCGGGAATCGATCCGCAAGGGGACTACGAAAGTTACGTCCGACAAATCAGTTCTGATGTCTTGCAGGTCCTGCAGGTCTTGCCGGTCTTGAAAGTCCCTAAGATAAGATCCTTGACTTGCACGACTTGCATGACTTGCATGACCTGCATGACTTTCCTCCCTTTGCTCTTCACTTCTGGCCCGGAGCAATCCCAATCCTATTCCTGCAAGACCTGTCAAACCAAGATTGTCTTTGTTGAGACTTTCCAATAGCTTATTCCAGTTGTCTTCATTGTCAATAATCTGAAATACTTTAATTGGATCAGATGTATTACTGTCAAAGCCAGATATATACGGGTCATAAATAAGGTTCTGCCAGGTGGTTTTTGTGAAGTGTCTTATAGATTCACTGTCCGTATTTTTCAAATCCCCTGTACGGCTGGCATTTCCATTAAGAATAGTGTTGTATCTGTCTTTAACATGTGTATCCCTTATGCAGGGTATAATGTATTCCACTATTTTATTCATTTGCACAGTCGCTGAAGGATCGTCCAGTACTTCAGAGTGAAATTCAAGATACTCAGGCAATGCATTGAGAAGCTTTTCAATTTTAAAGGGA
>CAZKTX010000131.1:0-6867 GCA_964555805.1 uncultured Rikenellaceae bacterium | reverse complement strand
CCTTCGGTAACGCCGGAGGAAATAAGGAAAATCGTGGGGGAATAGGAGGAATGTGGCGCAGGGCAAGGGGCAAGGGGCAGGGGGCAAAGCCTCGCGCCTTCATGCCTTAATGCCCTTAACGCCTGCCTGCCAACTGCAGACTGCCTACTGCCAACTCATCACTTATAGAGCAGATACTTCTCCCTTATCCGGGCAAAACTCTCAAGACCGCCAAGCCAGGTTTCCCGGATCTCTGCGGCACTCATGCCTCTGACTATCTGCTCCCTTATAACCGGTCCTCCTGCCAGAACATCAAAATAGGGCGTAAAAAATCCACTTTTATCGGGATATCTGTTGTAAGCATCAATGACCCAGCCCAGATTAATCTCAGGTGCCGGGACTAACCCATCGGCAAGTGCATTGCGAAGATCGGTACCATAACAAAGCTGGCCAAGAAGCGGAGGATTCTTCGCCCCGCTCACACTTTCCGGGGTGAAGCTGAAACCGCTGCCGGGAAGTTTCGGAGATCCGTAAACCTGAAACGGGAAAGAGGTCCCCCTGCCAAGCGAAAGATTTGTACCCTCAAAAAAACAGATTGAAGGATAGAGATATACAGAGTTCTGGTTCGGAAGATTCGGCGAAGGCTTTACAGGCAATTCGTAATATGTCTGATGAGTGTAATTCCGGCAGGGTATGACGGTAAGCCTGCATCTGACTCCTCCCTTAAGCCATCCCTCACCGTTTATCATCTGTGCATATTCACCCATAGTCATTCCATGAACAACCGGCACGGGATGCATCCCGACAAAAGACCTGTAAGCGGTGTCGGGGATATTCCCGTCGATATAAAAACCATTCGGATTGGGCCTGTCGAGAACAATGCATTCAACATTATTCTCAGCGCAGGCCTCCATTACATAGTGAAGGGTTGAAATGTATGTGTAAAACCTTACGCCGACATCCTGAATATCGAAAAGCACCACGCGGATACCTTTAAGATCTTCAGGCTGCGGCTTAAAATGGCCTCCGTAAAGACTTATTATGGGAATGCCGGTTGAAACATCCTTTCCATCAGCTATATGATCGCCGGCATCGGCAAGATCCCTGAACCCGTGCTCCGGAGCAAAGATAGCCCTTACGTCGAAGCCTGAACGTGTAAGAGTATCGACAAGGTGAGTCATTCCGACCATTGATGTCTGGTTTGCCACCACGGCAACAGGTTTCCCTGCAATAAGCTCCCTGTACCCGTCAATCTGCCAGGCCCCGGGGACAGGAGGCTCAGCAGGTCCGCTGCATGATACCTGTATACAAAAAGCTGCCAGTATGAGAACGACAAGAACCGACTTTTTCATCTATACGCGTTTTGCTAATGTAAATTTAGCACTTTTATACTTACTTTTGACATGACTTTACTTTATGAACCTTCCGTATTTCATAGCCCGGCGTCTCATCAGGGGACGGACCGAGAAGATGTCATTCTCGAGGCCGATAAATGTTATCGCCATTGTGGGCATTGCCATGGGACTGGCGGTTATGATAATCGCAGTTGCGGTTCTTACAGGATTCAAACAACAGATCCGCGACAAGATAGTGGGATTCGGTTCAAATATCCAGATACTCAACTTTGACTCCAACCTGTCGCTCGAAACAATTCCGGTAAGCGATACTCAGGCTTTTATCCCCAGGATAAGGGAAATGGACGGGATAAAGCATGTCCAGGTCTTCGCCACTAAAGCCGGAATCATCAAGACCACAGAGGCCATCCAGGGTGTTGTGCTTAAAGGTGTAGGAAGCGACTTCGACTGGAATTTCTTCAGAAGCAGCATAGTCGACGGCACTGTGTTCTCAGTATCAGATACAGGGCGCACAAATGAGGTGATCATATCAAAAAAAATCTCCGATATGCTGCGACTGAAAACTGGTGACTCATTTGCAATGTATTTTGTACAGGACCCTCCCCGCAGCCGCCGGTTCACAGTCAGCGGTATATATGAAACCAGCCTGGAAGAGTTCGACAAGATGTATGTCTTCTGCGATATTGGCCATATTAAAAGACTGAATGGCTGGACAGACGACCAGGTGAGCGGTTTCGAAATATTCATAGAAGATTTCGACCGGCTCGATGAGATGACGCTTGCAGTAAGGAACCAGGTAGGATACAGGCTGCTTGAGGAAGAAACCAAATTCAAGGTCACAAATATAAGGTTACGGTACCCCCAGATTTTCGACTGGCTCAATTTCCAGGACATGAATGTATTCATTATAATTACTCTCATGCTCCTGGTTGCAGGATTCAATATGATCTCGGGACTTCTTATTATCATACTTGAGAAGACAAACATGATTGGGGTATTCAAGGCGCTGGGCTCGGATAACGGGACAATCAGGAAAATATTCCTCTATCAGGCAGGCTGGCTAATTGCAAAAGGATTGCTGTGGGGGAATGTAATCGGCCTGGGACTTGCATTTCTTCAGCTTAAAACCGGGATTATCTCGCTCGATCCAAGCTCATACTATATAAAAACAGTCCCTGTGAATCTGGAACTCTCCCATCTACTGATGCTTAACACGGGGACAATGATCATAATCATCCTTATGCTGCTTGTACCATCACAGCTTATAAGCCGGATAACGCCTGTAAAAGCTATCCGTTACGATTAGAAACCGGATCAGAATTTTCCGTAAACCACAATGTCCTTCAGGGGCTTACGCTTTGCCGAATGCCTGTTTACATCCGTACTGTCGTCTGGATAGCCTATTGGCAGCATAACAACAGGTTCAACCATGTCGGGAAGATTCAGGGCTTTGGTCAGGCCGGGCCTGTCGAAGTTGCACACCCAGCATGTAGCCAGGCCTGTACTTGTCGCAGCAAGCGTAATATGGTCGGCCGCAATCGCCGCATCGATATCCGCCGAATCCTTCCCATCGCTTCTCTTCCACGACCTTGAATGATCGGAACAAACTACTATTACAACAGGAGCTGTACGGAACCATTCGCGCGAATAGCATGAACGGACATTGTCGAGATTGCTGTCCCTTACAACGACGAAAAAGACAGGCTGATAGTTGACAGCAGAAGGAGCTATCCTTCCAGCCTCAAGAACATAGTTAAGTTTATCATCCTCAACGTTCTGCGCTTTATACTTGCGTGATGAATACCGCGATTTTGCCAGTTGATTGAAATCCATGACGGAAAGTATTTGGTTTTTAGTATGTTCAAAGCCGAAGATGCCCCGGAAATACCTGAATCTTACTTCCTTGCGGAACCACCGCTCATATTGAACGTCAGCGATTCACCGTTATCGGGAAGAATATTTCTGTAGTGCTCGTACCTTTCTATTATCTGGCTGACAAAAGCAACTGATTCCTTCCCCCTGAAATAACCATATTTCACCACGCTGTCGTTATAGTACTCCGGCTCGGCCTTTTTCAATACCCAGTCAGCAACGCTGCCATCCCAGACCTGAGGATCCATTCCATTTTTCTCGGCAAGTTTCATTGCATCGAGTATGTGTCCGGGTCCTGCATTGTAAGCCGCCAGGATAAATTTAGTCCTTTCATTTTTATCCGCGATCTTCGAATCAAAGATATTATGAAGCCAGTCGATGAATTTCACTCCCGCCTTTATGTTCTGCTCCGGTGAAGCCGTTACATCAATACCGAAATGCCGGCCTGTTTCAGGCATTACCTGCATGAGCCCGTAAGCTCCCACTTTCGACACAACATCAGGTATAAACCTTGACTCCTGGCAGATCAGCGAAGCAAGCAGACGCCAGTCCCAGCCAATCTTCTCACTGTAAGTCTTTATAAGATTGTCCCATTGAGACACCTTTCCTGACCTGAGAGAGTAATTTTCGCTCTTTAAAAATTTTACCGGATTGGAGTTTCTGAAATATTTTGAGTACAGAATGGCGAAAGTCTGAGTCTCCCTGAATGTCTTTATCCACTGGTTGAGCTCACTTTCGAGTTTATCGGAATTCTTTTTCCGGATTGCCCACGCAAGGTACTGATGACTGCTCAGTGCGGTTTGAATATCGATATCCGGAAAGCGGGCAGAATTTACAATTGCAATATTTTCATCGCAGGCTGCAAATTCTATTTCTCCTTTGGCTACAAGATCAATCAGACCTTCGGCCTCGAAAGGCACCTCAACGACGGTAATCGGTTCTCCTGCCTCTTCTGACAAGGCATTAAGGTATTCTGCGTGAGAAGATCCTCTCTGAACGTAAATTGTCTTGTGCGAAAGCTCCAGCGGATTGCGTACAAGCTTGTCCTCAAGATCTGGGGCTGAGAGCGATTTCCATCTGTTGGGTTTCTTCTGAACAAGGATCATCCTTGTGCTGTCTAAAGATTCGGTGAACCTGACGTCCCTGTTCCTCGATGGTGTTACTGTAAGACCCATTGCAAGAAGATCGACCTGCCCCTTTTTAAGCATTGCAAACGCATCATTCACGCTGTTGCCGGTAAGTATCTCAAGATCAATTCCAAGATGATCGGAGAAAGCTTTCAGAAGTTCGTAGTGAAACCCCATGGGCTCACCTTTATACAGAAAATAGTTGGCTGAGTTGAAATCGGTAATTACTATAAGCCTTCCTCTTGTCCTGATTGAATCAAGATCAAACAGTTCTGAATTTTTTTTGATTTCTCCGGCCGGATTTTCGGAACAGGAAAAAAACAGGGTTCCGATAATGGCGAGTAAAACGAGTAATTTCTTTGTCAAAAAATAAATTTTAGTTAATCAATGTGTTTCCTTCTATTTTTAATGACCCCCTTTCCCGTTTCCCCCAGGGGGGAAAGGCTCGCCGGCTCCTGCCCCCCTGGGGGAATCCCGATAGCTATCGGGAGGGAAGGGGGTTTAATATTAAAGACTGAAAAATTTAAGATTCATTACAAATAATCAATATAACCGGTTTTTTATTTCCGGACGCAAAGATAACAAAAAAAAATCAATCATAGAAAGTCCATGCCAGGCCGTACCTGAACATCCTGACATTCATTGGGTAAGAGGGAATCATGAAGTAATCGTAGCCGGTGAGTCCTGCATTTACATGGTCGAGCATCAGGAATAACCTTGTCCGGCGGATCTTCAGATTCATAAAGACATTCACGAAGGGATAATTGCCTGTTGCAATCCTGTCCTGCATGTAGAACCTTCCGGTAGCAGGCATATAGGCATAAGCATTGTAAGGGGTGTGGTACAACACCTCGGCTCCCACCTGCATGTTCAGTTGTCCGTCTGTCTTCCTGAAGTTGAACAGATGTTCGAAAAAGCCTGTAGCCCTTGCTGTGGCCAAAGGCAGATCGAGAACATCCGGATTGCTTGACTGCTGAAAAAGAAGATCGGTTGTGAGATGGAATTTCCATGCCCTGAGATCCTTGTTCGCATACACCGACACAACCGACAGGCCTCCTCCGTGCTGAGCCGGCATTGCCAGGGTATCGAAGCTTGTGTAATTGTCTATAACTGCATAATTAAACCTCAGTTCCATCTTCCGGGCCGGATAGGAGAAACTTGTGCCGACATCGACCCGGAATTCCTTGTCCATACTCTTCTTCCATTCAAAATGGTTTCCGCCCCACTGTTCATACCAGAAGGAAGGCTGGCGGTTGGCAATTGCCCCGTTAATATTCCAGGATGCCATTCCCTTTCTGAAGCTGAATGTCTTCGATATCACACCATCGAGGTTGAAATCGCCGAAGCGGTATCCGGTCAGATAAAGCTCGCCGGTTGCCATCCAGTAGAATTTATCGCCGATATTGTTGTAAAGCCTTCCAACAAGTACATTATTATGCTTATGCCATACGGCAGTATCGGCAAGCAGTGTATCGTGGGTGGGAACTATCTGGCTGTATTTTATCAGTTCATTCCTGATCCCCACTCCGCCCCCAAGCCTGAACTTGCTGTTCTCATCAGTAGTGAAATCAAAACGAACTGTGTTTTTGATCGTCCGGGCAGAAAGGGAATCGAAGGTTGTTTTATTGCTTATATAAATAGAGTCATAGAATCCCGAAGCAGGATTACTGTCTTCATAGGTTCTCCTGTTTCCGTCGATTGCGAGAATATGCGAAAACGATCCGCTTAGCCAGAACGGTTTGGCCGACACCCCTGTGCTGTCGGCTGCAGCAGTCCCTTTCTTCCCGAGGGTGTATCGCTGAACCAGCATCAGATTGCTGTTTTTCAGGTAGCTTTTAGCTTTGTTCAGTCCGCCGAGGTTTACCTCCACATTTTCGGGATCAAGCGTTTCGAGCTGACTCAAATCACTTATTCCACCGTTCTCCAGGGTTGTCATATTGTTCAGCCCGTATGCAAAATAAGCCGTGTAATTGTCACCCCTGTACGATCCGTTAAAAGTGAAGTTCTTGTCGCTCGACCGCTGGTAGGAGTACTGTCCAAGATTATGTACAATATCGTATACAAGAGCCAGGTTGAGCTTTCTGTTCACATTCTGGGAGTGTCTTATCCTGAAGGTCTGTTCCGCCTGGTTGCGGGGACCGGCGTATGTCCAGACCAATTCAGTAAAGGGAACCTGGGTGTTCATGAAAAGATATCGCTCAGGCTGGTACATAAGAGGATAGAAGTTGCTGTAAAGGAACTTGTCGGGATCAGTTACCCTGTCGAAAAAATTCAGCTGGTAAAACGGAAGGCCATAGCTTCCGGGGTAAGCATTGAGCGGTGAATATTTATCGGCCAGACGGTAATGGTTGAACAGGGAGAATGTCGTGTCGAAGGGAACCTTAACCTCTTCAGTCAGATCGGGGGATAGTCTCCACATTTCTATTGTCCTGTGCCTGATTGTATCCTGAGCCCCGGCATAGAACACTGGTGACAGGCGCCTGACCGAACGTCTGATCCGTGCTGGGTTGAGCGCCGAGGGCGTGCGTGTGCCG
>CAZKTX010000130.1:0-6882 GCA_964555805.1 uncultured Rikenellaceae bacterium | reverse complement strand
GCCACACGCACCGGCTGATGCAGACCTACCGGCCGGAGTTCCGCCGCTATGTCGAACCGACGGCGATCTATCGGGCGGCACGGCACGTCGAGGAGCGCCTGGAGTTCGCGCCGTACCCCCTGTCCAAGCTGGCGAAGGCCCTGGCCTGGGACAGCCCGCTCAACCCGGCGCGGCCGCTACCGCCGGTCGGTGGTCTGCCGCGCCTGCACGGCATCGAACCGCACGAGGTTGACGTCACCCTGCCTTTGGCCGAGCGCGTCGGCCATTCGCTGGTGCTCGGCACCACCCGCGTCGGCAAGACCCGCCTGGCCGAACTGTTCATCACCCAGGACATCCGCCGCAAGGTGGGCGGCCAGCACGAGGTCGTGATCGTCTTCGACCCCAAGGGCGACGCCGATCTGCTCAAGCGCATGTACGTGGAAGCCAAACGCGCCGGACGCGAAGGCGAGTTCTACGTCTTCCATTTGGGCTGGCCGGACATCAGCGCCCGCTACAACGCCGTGGGGCGGTTCGGGCGCATCAGCGAAGTCGCTACGCGCATCGCGGGCCAGCTCTCCGGTGAAGGCAATTCGGCCGCCTTCAGGGAGTTCGCGTGGAGGTTTGTCAACATCATCGCTCGTGCTCTGGTCGAGCTGGGGCAGCGGCCCGACTACCTGCTGATCCAGCGCCACGTCATCAACATCGATGCGCTGTTCATCGAGTACGCCCAGCACTACTTCGCCAGGAGCGAGCCGAAAGCCTGGGAGGTCATCGTCCAGCTCGAAGCCAAGCTGAACGAGAAGAACATCCCGCGCAACATGATCGGGCGGGAGAAGCGCGTCGTCGCGCTGGAGCAGTACCTCTCGCAGGTGCGCATCTACGACCCGGTGCTCGACGGGCTGCGCAGCGCGGTGCGCTACGACAGGACGTACTTCGACAAGATCGTGGCGTCGCTCCTGCCGCTGCTGGAGAAGCTGACCACCGGCAAGATCGCGCAGTTGCTCGCGCCGAACTACTCGGACCTGGGCGACCCGCGGCCGATCTTCGACTGGATGCAGATCATCCGGAAGCGGGCCGTGGTCTATGTCGGGCTGGATGCGTTGTCGGACGCTGAGGTCGCGGCCGCAGTGGGAAATTCCATGTTCAGCGATCTGGTGTCGGTCGCCGGGCACATCTACAAGTTCGGTATCGACGATGGCCTGCCGGGCGCGTCGGCAGGCGTGAAGGTGCCGATCAACGTGCACGCCGACGAGTTCAACGAGCTGATGGGCGACGAGTTCATTCCGATGGTCAACAAAGGCGGCGGCGCCGGGGTGCAGGTCACGGCCTATACGCAGACCATGAGCGACATCGAGGCCCGCATCGGCAACCGCGCCAAGGCCGGCCAGGTCATCGGGAACTTCAATAACCTGTTCATGCTGCGCGTGCGCGAGACCATCACGGCCGAGCTGCTGACGCGGCAACTGCCCAAGGTCGAGGTCTACACGACAACGGTGATGAGCGGTGCCACCGACAGTTCCGACCCGACCGGCAACACCGCGTTCACGTCCAACACGCAGGACCGCATCAGCAGCAACAGCGTTCCGCTGATCGAACCGGCACACGTCGTCGGCTTGCCCAAGGGGCAGTGTTTTGCGCTGATCGAGGGCGGCCACCTGTGGAAGGTGCGCATGCCCTTGCCGGCGCCCGATCCCGACGAGGCCATGCCCAAGGATTTGCAGGAGCTGGCCGGCTACATGCGCCAGCACTACGTCGAGGCCGGCGACTGGTGGGACAGCAAGGGGCTTCCCGGCCTGCAGGATCAGGCGCTGCCCGACGATCTGCTGGCGGACTTCAAGCAGATGGCGAGCGTGGATGAAGGGGCCGCGGCATGAGCGACCCCGCCGTCGCCGTCCAGCGCCAGCAGGTCCGCCAGCAGGGCCTGATCGCGGGGCTGGTCACGCTGCCGTTCCGGCTGTTCGGCGTGCTGTGTGGCTCGCTGCTGCTGTGCATCGTGATCGAGTGCATCGGCATGCACTTCTTCTGGCCCGAGCAGGGCTGGCGCCATGCGCAGGGCATGCTGAACTACGAGCTGTCGCAGGTCTCGGAGCATTTCACGCGCAGCGTGCTGGTGCAGGAGCCGGGGCGCAGTGCGCGGCAGCTCGTCGAGTGGGCCTACCAAGGACTGTTCGTGAAGACCGGGCTGCTGGACTGGATACGCGATGCCGCCTCGCAATCCCGTGCCGGCGCCCACAGCCAGGTGCAGGACTTCCGCTACTACCTCGGACAGGTCTACGTGCACGTGGAGAGCTACCTGATCGCCTCGGCCTACACCGTGTTGGTGTTCCTCGTGCGGCTGCTGGTGCTGATCCTGATCCTGCCGCTGTTCGTGATGGCTGCTTTCGTCGGCCTGGTCGATGGGCTGGTGCGCAGGGACGTGCGCGGCTTCGGCGCCGGGCGCGAATCGGGCTTCGTCTATCACCGGGCCAGGGCGAGCCTGATGCCGCTGGCGGTGCTGCCCTGGGTCACGTACCTCGCGCTGTCGGTCAGCGTGCATCCGCTGCTGATCCTGCTGCCCAGCGCGGCGCTGCTGGGCCTTGCCGTGGCCATCTCCGCGGCCACCTTCAAGAAGTACCTGTAGGCGCGTCGTTCCTTGCGCTGCCGGAAAGCGGTGGCGGGCCGGTTCCGATTGATTGCAGCGCCGGAAGACCGGGCGTTCGAGCATGAGCCATCCGCATCCCCGGAGAACGGCTCGATGGAAACCTTCCGCAGTCCTGCGCATGTCCGGCGCCACGCCATCGCCGCGCTATTGGCCGCGCTCCTGCTCGCCGCTGCGGGGCTTCAGCCGGCCGTCGCTGCCGATGCCGCCGACAACGCCGCAGAGCGCGAGATGCTCGCCGCGGTGACGCGCCAGCTCGAACTGCTGGATCGCCTCGCCGAGCGTGGAGCCACCACCGCACCGCAGGAGCGCGCCCGCTACCACTTCGACTACGCCCGGCTGCGCGCCGACCTGCAGCGCATGCGCGCAGGCGTGCGGGACTACCTCGTTCCCCAGCGCGCCCAGCCGCGCGATCCCGTGCCGCTGGCCGGCGACTACACGCGCAGCGGCGCGGCCAGCGACAAGGAGGCGCCGTCGCCATGACGCCTTCCGCCGATCAGGTCGCCGCCTTCCAGGCCAACGGCGGGTTCGCGCCCGCGGCCGTCTCCACCGTCGTGCTCGGTTTCGTCTTCGCCGTTCTGCTGCTGTGGGGCGTGTGGGCGATGCGCACCGCCTATGTCGGCTGGGCCGAGCACCACCTGACCCAACGCCAGTTCCTCGGCGTCATCGTGCGCTTCGTCGCGATGTACCTGGTGCTGGGCTTCTTCCTCCTGTCCTGACCACCATGAAAGGGTGTATCGCCATGAACGCTTCGCTGATTCCTCGTCGCCCCGCTGCGCGCATCGCAGCCATGCTTGCCCCGCTGGGCCTCGCTGCCACGCCGCTCGTCTCGCTGGCGGCCCTGCCCACCTTGGAAGACCCGTCGCGCGGCACCGGCAGCGGCATCATGCAGACGCTGCAGAACTACGGCTACGACATCGTGCTGCTGATCGCGCTGCTCGTGGTCGCCTCGATGTTCGTCGGCGTCTGCTACCACGCCTACACGCGCTACGCGGAGATCCACACCGGCCGCGCCACCTGGGGCCAGTTCGGCCTGACGGTGGCGGTCGGCGCGATCCTCCTGGTCGTCGGCATCTGGCTGCTGACCAAGGCCACCGGCGTGCTGTAAGGGCCGGCGACCATGGCTGGCGCCCTGGAGAGCCCGCCGCGCGACGGGCTCGTGACCTTTATGCCGCATCGCCTGAACCGCCATCCGGTGGTCGTGCGCGGGCTCACGGCCGACGAGCTGTGGGTCTGCGCCGGCCTGTCGGGCGCGGTCGGGTTCGTGGCCGGCGTGCCGCTGGCCTGGCTGACCCACAGCATTGCGATGGTGCCCACGCTGGTCGTCGCCGGCATCGGCATCGGCGTCTTCGTGGGCGGCGGTCTGTTGCGGCGGTGGAAGCGCGGCCGGCCTGACACCTGGCTGTACCGCCAGTTTCAGTGGCGGCTCGCGCTGCGCTACCCCGCGCTGGCGGCCCACACGGGCGGTGGGCAACTCATCACCCGCTCGGGCTGGTGGTCCACGCGGCGCCTGCGGCCCAACCCGTCCCTGCGTCGAGGTACAGCATGAGCCGATTCAAGAACGAGGTCGCGCACCTGCAGGCGCATGTGAAGACCTTGCGCCTGGCCGGCGCCGCGCTGTTCGTGGTGGCGCTGCTACTCGGCTTCGGCTGGT
Source organism: uncultured Rikenellaceae bacterium (assembly GCA_964555805.1). Lineage (GTDB taxonomy): Bacteria > Bacteroidota > Bacteroidia > Bacteroidales > VadinHA17 > LD21. The sequence goes on along the minus strand of CAZKTX010000130.1, from coordinate 2,611 downwards.
GGAGCGCACCCAAGAGCCTGACCATCCACGTGCCGCCCGACCTGCGCTCGGGCAGCACCCGCAAGTGGTGGGACGTGCCGCCGGAGAGCGTCTACGCCTTCACCTTCTACATCTGGCAGCAGGCCCAACGCTGGCCGACCAACGGCGAGCAGGACTACCCGCGCAACCTGCATGGGCTGTCGGCCTACTTCACGCCGAGCTGCCGGGCCTTCCTGCAGCAGGACTACGAATTCCGGCGCAGCAACGGCGAGTTGCGCCAGCGCGTGCGCGGCATCTACGAGATTCCCGGCCGCGGCTACGGCGACGATCCCGCCGCGCGCGTGCGCACCGTGTCGGTGAACGACTGGATCGTCACGCTGGACGTGAGCGCCGACGAGTATCTGGGCGCCGAGCAGGTCAAGCGCGCACTCGTGCGCTACGCGCTGAAGGTCGTGCGCATCGACATCGATCCCGAGCGCAATCCCTTCGGCCTCGTGCTGGATTGCTATGCGCGTGCGCCCGAGCGCATCGAAACCCCGCCGCCCCCGGCGCCAGCCGGCAAGCCCGCCAGCCCCGGTGCCAATCTGCAGGGAGACACCCCATGAAGCGCTGCTTCCTTCCGGCCCTTGCCGGCGTCCTGTTGTGCCTGGGTTTCGTGCCCGCGGGCCATGCCATCGAAATCCTGCGCTGGGAGCGCCTGCCGCTGGCGGTGCCGCTCGTGGTCGGCCAGGAGCGCGTGGTCTTCATCGAGCACAACGTGCGCATCGGCGTGCCGGCCGGCGTCGGCGAGCAGTTGCGCGTGCAGAGCGCCGGTGGCGCGATCTACCTGCGCGCCAGCGCGCCCATCCCGCCCACGCGGCTGCAACTACAGGACGTGGAATCCGGCGCGCTGATCCTGCTCGACATCGCCGCCGAGCCGGCCAAAGCAGGCCAGCCCGCACTCGAACCCGTGCGCATCGTCGAGGGCGATGTGCCGGCCACCCGCTACGGCGAGCCGGCCAGCCCCTCGGCCACCGTGGACGACGATGCGCAGCGCCCGACACCAGCCGCCCGCCGCGCAACGCCGGTGGCCGTGGTGCTGACGCGCTACGCGGCGCAGAACCTGTACGCGCCGCTGCGCACCGTGGAGCCCATGGCCGGCATCGGCCGCGTCAACCTGCGCCGCAACCTCGCGCTGGACACCTTGCTGCCCACGCTGCCGGTGCGCGCGCAGGCGCTGGCCGCGTGGCGGCTCGAAGACCAGTGGGTGACGGCCGTGAAGCTCACCAACACCTCCGGGCGCTGGCTCGATCTCGACCCGCGGGCGCTGCAGGGCGACTTCCTCGCCGCGACCTTCCAGCACCCGACCCTGGCGCCGGCCGGTCGCGCGGCCGACACCACCGTGGTCTATCTCGTCACCCGTGGCCACGGCCTGGCCGAGTCGCTGCTGCCCAAGGTGGCGCCGATCGACGCGACGGTGAACCTGCCGCCGGCGGCGGCGGCCGGCCAGGCCGAAGGAGGAGGAGCGCGCGATGAAAAGTAACCCCCTCCTGAAGTGGCTGCTGATCCCGATGGCGCTGGTGCTGGTGTTCGTCGGCATCAAGCTCTTCTCGGGCGAGCGCAGCGCCAGGCCGGCACCTCCCGGCAGCGCCAACCCGCTCACGCCCGAAGAGATGAAGGCGCTGGGCATCGAAGGCGATACGCCGCGCGATACCGTCGCCACGCTGGTGGCCCAGGTCAAGCAGTTGCGCAACGAACTGCAGACGGCGCTCAACGATAACAAGAACCAGAAGACCGAGAACGAACGCATGCGCGCGAGGGAAAGCGCGATCGACCAGCGCATCCAGTCCGCGCTCGACGGCGAGCGCGGCCGCCTGCAGCAGGACCGCGAGCAGTTGGCCGGCGACCGCCAGCAGACCCAGGGCCTGCTGCAAGACCTGCAGCGGCGCCTGGACGGCCTCTCCGGCAAGAGCGGCCAGGCCGACCTGCCGGTGGGCCTCGGGCTGGAGGAAGGCGACGGCAAGAACTTCGGCGGCAACCAGAGCGGCAGTGCGCGCAACACCAACGGCACGCGCTGGGTGGAGCCGGACGATGCGAAACCCTCGGCGAAGAACGGCAGCAGCGGCGGCTTGAACTTCCCGACCAGCTTCGGGCCGGCGCAGAAGACGCTTTCCGAAACGGCCGACGGCGTGGCAAGCACCGTCGCGGATGCGGGCAGCCGCGCCGTGGGCGCGTCGGCCAAGCCGGTCTACACGGTGCCGTCGAACTCGACGCTGATGGGCTCGATCGCGATGACGGCGCTGATCGGCCGCGTGCCAATCGACGGCACGGTCAACGATCCGTATCCCTTCAAGGTGCTGATCGGCCCCGACAACCTCACCGCCAACGGCATCGACATCCCCGACGTGGCCGGTGCGGTGGTCAGCGGCACGGCCTCGGGCGACTGGACGCTTTCCTGCGTGCGCGGCCAGATCCGCACGGTCACGTTCGTCTTCAACGACGGCACGATCCGCACCGTGCCGGAGGACGGCAATCGGAATCGGAGCAGCGGCAGTCAGGGCAACAGCGCGAACAGCACGACGCAGGGCGGCCTGGGCTGGATCAGCGATCCCCACGGCATCCCGTGCGTCAGCGGCGAGCGGCGCAGCAACGC
>CAZKTX010000129.1:0-6962 GCA_964555805.1 uncultured Rikenellaceae bacterium | reverse complement strand
GTCACTCCGGTTTCACGCCTGAAATACTGGCTGAAGAAAGACTGGTTCGGAAAACTCAGGTACTCGGCTATTTCCTGAATGCTCATTGCAGAATACTTAAGGAGATGCTTTGCCTCCATAATCACCATCCCATTGATCCATTCGGCGGCCGTCATTCCGCTCATTTTCCTTATCAGCGTGCTAAGGTATTTGGGTGTAATATAAAGTTCTGATGCATAAAATCCTATACTGCGTTCCTTCTTGAAATTCTTGTCGAGCAGTTGTATGAATCTGTTATAATGATCCTCCTGTCTTCCTGAGTCCTGATCATTCCTGCCGGTTGTGAAGTCCTGGTATTTGCTTACTATCGAAAAGAACTTGTACGCAGACAAATTGATTGAAGTGCTCAGGATTTCATCGTCGTAGGCCTCGCCCCTGTACAGAATCATGTCGTTCGACATGTTATTGAAGGTCTGCGAAAGACTTTCGGCTTCCTTACGGTTGAGTTTGATGTGCGGGCTTTTCTTCATGCTTACGTAAACTGAAATGGCCCTTTTATAGTCCACAGCCATTCGCTTTGCATATTCCTCGTCGATTGCAGTTATATAGACTTCGCAATCGTCCCACGATTCTACCTGGATAATGCTGTCGGGAACGCTTATGAAAAGGCTGTCTTCCCCGATTCTGTACCTCTGCATATTGTGAATGACGCCGGCGCTTCCCCTGATGCACAGGATAGCTATAAATGCATTTATCCTGCATGGATACTTTAAGATCTCCATCTTCCTCAGCCTTTCAGAATCGCGGCGGGCCAGAAAACATCCCTTGTATGCCAGGTCGCCTATACTGGAAACGTCATGCATCCTGCCCAGAGATTCGAGGGAAAACACCTTTATCCCTCTTTCATCCATTGTGCGTCCGTATTTCGACATAAAGAATAATTTTCCTGCCTTTTAGAATATAAATATAGTAGTTTTTCGACTATCTGAACAATTATAGGGGAGATTAAGACTTTTAAAAACTGTTATATGTGCCGAACTTTGCAGACGAAACAATAAATACAAGCAAGATGAAGAAACGTCTTACAGCAGCAGGTTTCCCGGTTGTGTTAATCTGTGTCTGCCTTATTTCATTTCAGGGCTGTTCATCCGGGACAAGTCAACCGGAAAAGAGCGCTGCAATTTTTGTCAAAACACAGATCGTCAGGGAAACCGAAAATATGAATATACTTGGCTACACCGGAGTTGTGGAGGGAATGTCGTCGGTGGCCCTCAGCTTTTCTGCACCCGGTACAATAGAGAGGATGCTTGTTTCGGAAGGCGATTTTGCAGGAAAGGGGCAGCTTGTTGCAAGACTTGATCCCACTTCGGCGCAAAATATGTTCAATGTTGCCGAATCATCATTAAAGCAGGCCCAGGACGGATATGATCGTCTCAAGTCGATCCATGAAAAAGGAAGCCTTCCGGAAGTTCAGATGGTGGATATTGAAACCAAGCTTAACCAGGCTCAGTCGGGTTATAATATTGCAAGGAAAAACCTCGAGGACTGCTCGCTATATGCACCCGTCAGCGGAGTTGTTGGAAGAAAAATGGCTGAAGCAGGAGAAATTGCCGTACCCGGCAAGGCAGTGATCACCCTGATTGATATAAGTTCAGTGAAGATCAGTTTTTCCGTTCCGGAAAATGAGATATCCCTGATCCCCTCTTCCTGTGAATCTGTAATTACAGTTTCTGCCCTGGGCGACAAACAGTTCACCGGAAAGAAGATCACAAAGAATGCTGTTGCGAACCCGGTATCCCACACTTACAAGGCCTCTGTAAACGTCGCGAATCCGGGGAGAGACCTGTTGCCGGGGATGGTTTGTAATATTACGCTTAGTAATAAGACTCCGGAAGCCGGCATTTCGATCCCGATAGAGGTTGTGATGACATCGGCTGACGGGCGCAGTTTTGTATGGTGCGATGAGAATGGCACCGCACGACGCAGGTTCATCGCCACGGGTAAAGCCAGGGGGAACGGAGTTGAAGTGACTCAGGGACTTTCGGAAGGGGATGTAATAGTTACCGAAGGCTTTCAGAAGATCAGCGAAGGCGATAATATCTCTGTAAGATGAAGCGAAAGTACGACATTGTGGAATGGGCAATGAAGCACCCTTCAATAGTATTTCTGCTGACGGGGTTGCTCGTTATACTCGGAATAGTTGCAATTGTTGTGATGCCCAAACAGGAATTTCCGGAATATACAATACGTCAGGGCCTTATAGTCGGTGTTTACCCCGGCGCCACATCTGAGGAGGTTGAAAAGCAGCTTGCCGATCCTCTCGAAGAATTCCTTTTCTCATATTCTGAAGTAAAAAGAAGCCATACTACAACTACTTCACAGAACGGAATCTGCTATGCGATGGTTGAACTTGAGGACAACGTAAAAAACAAGGACGAGGTCTGGTCAAAAATAAAACATGGCCTTACGACCCTTAAGGCTCAGCTTCCGCGGGGTGTAATTGCCCTTATTGCCAAAGATGATTTCGGCGACACTTCGGCAATCCTGATAGCTATTGGATCAGGTGACCGTTCGTGGAAGGAACTGAAGCAATATGCCGATGATCTTGGCAATGGCCTGCGGCGCATAGAGTCAGTTTCGAACGTAAGGCTTTACGGGGAGCAAAAGGAGCAGATAACAGTATATGCCGACCCCGACAAGCTTTCATCTTATGCTGTGGGAGACAAGCTTATAATGGCAGAGTTCTTCTCCCAGTCACTTGCGCCCGGCGGAGTTGTGAAGAGTGAAGGAATGAATGTACCCGTTCATCTGAAGCCTGCTTACGGCAGTATTCAGGAGATTGAAGATCAGATTATCTACAGCGATCCTGAAGGTAACATGATAAGGGTTAAGGATGTCGCTGATGTTAAAAGGGAGTATCCCTCCGGAAAAAGCTACATAAGCTATAACGGGAATCCCTGCCTGGTTTTGTCAGTAGAGATGAGGGAGGGTTACAACATTGTGAAGTGCGGGAAAGACATAAACAGCGTGATCGACAATTACAAGAAGACACACTTCCCCGATGACGTTACAATAAGCTCAATTACTGACCAGTCGGAAGTTGTAAGAGGATCTGTTGTATCATTCCTTCGGGATCTTATGATTGCAATAATTGTGGTTATAGTTGTAATGATGATCCTGTTCCCCCTCCGCACGGCTCTTGTTACAGCCATTATAATTCCCCTGAACACTTTCATCGCGGTTGGTCTGATGTATCTGGTTGGCATCCCGCTGAACACTGTCACATTCGCGGCATTGATTGTAGTTCTTGGAATGACAGTTGATAATTCGATAGTTGTTATCGACGGCTATATATATAATCTTAAAAACGGCCTTAAGCCCTGGGATGCAGCCCTCGACAGCGCCCACAAGTATTTCATGCCCATGTTTCTCGCGACAACATGCATATGCCTTATCTTCTACCCGATTCTGATACTTTTTACCGGCCAGTTTGCGGAATTCATCCACTTTTTTCCCTATACGTTCACTATAAACCTTATGGTTTCGCTCGTCCTGGCTGTTATTTTGCTTCCCATTCTGGAAGTTGCCCTCATCAAACCTTCAGGTAAGGGAGAAGATGATCACAAAAAGAAAAGGATTACAGAAAAGGTGCATGATGTATATATTAAACTTCTCGACTGGAACTTTCGCCATCCATGGCTGACAATTTCAGCGGGAGTCCTGTCAATTCTGGCTGCAATTCTTCTTGTTCCGCATGTAAAATTCAGGATGATGCCAGTCGCCGAGCGCGATCAGTTTGCCGTGGAGATCCATCTGCCCGATGGAACCCCGATCGAAAAGACAGGTAAGGTGGCTGATTCTCTCAGAATAATGCTTTCACGAGATGAAAGGGTAATTTCAGTAACCCAGTTTGTGGGTATGTCTTCTCCCCGTTTCCATATATCATATGCACCCCAGCTGCCCTCCGACAGTTATGCCCAGTTCATTGTGAACACACGAGGGCCCGATGAAACAGAGGCCCTTCTCAATGAATACACCGACTATTATGCGCACTATTTTGAGAATGCGTATATCAAATTCAAACAGATAGATTTTCAGTACGTCAACGCATTTGAATTCCGTTTCTATGGTGATAATATTGAAGATCTCAAGAAAAGCGCCGGATTATTGTCTGAAAAGATGAAGGCCTATCCGGAACTGACAAATATTCAGACCGACTGGGGAGAAATGCTTCCCGTTCTCGAAGTTAGTCCCGATCCTCTGGCCTCCTCAAAACTCGGACTTACACGGTCTCTGACTGCTGCAAACCTGATGCTGGCCACGGGGGAATTCACTATGGGCTCTGTTTCGGAAAACAATGAAATAATCCCGGTTGTTCTAAACGCCGGAAAAGAAGGAAGGATAATGTCGCTCGAAAGTATCTCCGACGCATATATTTCAACTCTCATTCCTTCGGTCAGTGTTCCCCTCCGCCAGATTGCAGAAGTGACTCCTTCATGGAGCGAGAACAAAATAGTGCACAGGAACGGAGTACGGACAATTACAGTTTCGGCAGATACAAAAAGGGGAGTGATTCACACAAAACTGCTTTCCCGGATGGAGGATATAGTGGAACAGGAAATTGTCCCTGCACTGCCGGATGGAATCGTTTACCAGGTGGGAGGCGAGCCGGAATTCAACAAGGAGCGTTTCAGTCCCATCATCTATGCCCTGATTGCAGCATTCGCCATTATCTTTTTCTTTCTGCTTTTTACATACGGGAAATTCGGGCTCACATTTATTTCCCTCTTTACACTATTCCTTTTCATGTTCGGAGCTGTCTTCGGCCTGTGGATCTCCGGTTTTACAGTGGGCCTTACGGCAATACTCGGACTGATAGGCCTCTTTGGGATAACTGTGCGTAATGTGATACTAATGTTCCAGCATGCAGAGCAGCGGTTTACAGTTGAAGGCTGGCCTGCCAGGGAAGCTGCCTATGATGCAGGGAAAAGAAGAATGATTCCTATATTCCTTACTTCTGCTGCAGCATCGACAGGTGTTGTTCCATTGATATTGTCGGGAAGCTCTTTCTGGGCTCCCGTAGGAATAGTGATATTTGCAGGGGGTATCTTTCTGCTTTTCATGACTATCACAATACTGCCGGTTCTATATTGGAAACTCAATGATTCAAAAAAATGAAGAGATCGATAATCATACTTCTGCTGTTCATACCTCTTGTTGCCCGTGCACAGGTTTATACACTTAACCAGTGCACCGACATGGCCCTGAAAAACAGCTATGAGCTGAAAAACAGCCAGCTCGACCAGAAAATTGCCGATCAGACTAAAAAAGAACTGTTTACAAAATTCTTTCCTTCGGTCTCCGCCACAGGGGCAACATTCCGGTCGAACGAATATCTGATAAACGGGAGTTTGGATCTTTCTATGCTGGCCCCTCTCCTTGGCGCCCTGGGAGTTAATCCGGCCGCACTTGGAATTCCGCTCGTCATGCCATTGGAGATGATCCGAGAGGGAACAATCGGACTGGTTTCGGCAATCCAGCCTGTCTTCACCGGCGGACAGATCTATTACGGAAACAAGCTTGCACAGGTCGGTCGTGACGTAAGCGTGCTAAAAACAGATCTTTCCGAAAATGAGGTCACAACCAAAACAGAAGAGTATTTCTGGCAGATAGTTTCGCTGAAGGAAAAACTAAAGACAATAGATGCGGGCCTGGCCCAGCTTGCAGAATTAAACAAATCGGTTGATGCCGCTGTAAATGCCGGGCTGACTACACGAAATAACCTTATTAAGATTGAACTGGAGCAGCAGGATAATGAAAAAAATAAAATAAAAGTTGAGAACAGCATAAAAATTCTTAAGCTCCTGCTTAGCAATATGATTGGAGTTTCACATGAGGAATTCGATGTCGATATGCCGGAACTGCCGGCAGTGGAATCACCCCTGCCTTATTACATGAACACCGAGGAAGCTATTGCAGCCCGGACCGAAAGCCAGCTTCTCACCAAAAGTGTCGAGGCAGCATCGCTCCAGCACAGGCTTGCAATAGGTAAAAACATGCCAACAGTCGCAGCAGGAGCCGGATACATTTACCACAACCTGCTTGAAAAGGATGAGGACCTCGGGATGATATTCGCGACAGTATCCTTACCGATAAGTTCGTGGTGGGGAGGATCATACGAAATCAGGAGAAGCAGGTTCGAGGAAATGAAAGCTGAAAACAACAGGCTGAATATTGAGCAGAACCTGGCTGTCGATATAGAATCGAAATGGAACAACCTGCAGGAATCATATCTGCAGACTGAAATAGCAAAAAAATCAATCGAATCGGCCACTGAAAACCTGAAGATAAGCAAGGATTATTTTGATGCAGGCACAATCGCGCTGACAGATATGCTCAATGCCCGGACCCAGCTGCAGAAAAGCCGTGATCAGTACACTGATGCCTGCACGACATATTACCTGAAACTGTCGGCCTATCTTAAAGCCACGGGAAGATAGAAGGTACTGCGTTTGAGACGACTTCATCAATCCGGGAGTTCCGTTTCCTGTTTTGTGTTCCGGATAAATAAAAACACTACATTCGGATAATATTTAAAATCCTTGTAGTTAAGGAGAGATGATCAAATACCACATAATAGAAAAAGGCGTTTCACTTGCAGAGATCCTGCCGGGAACCACGATTTTAGATTCAACTGAAGACATCCTCGATACGATGGTAGAGGCCGGTTATAATGGAAGCACTGGTCTAATAATATATTCAGAAACCCTGAACAAGGAGTTCTTCGATCTTAAAACAAAGATTGCAGGGGACATACTCCAGAAGTTTTCGAACTACAGGATGAAACTGGCCATTATCGGTGATTTTTCCGATATAAAAAGCAATAGTCTGAGGGATTTCATAAGGGAAAGCAACACGCTTAGAGTGATCAATTTTGTCAGCTCCCTTGATGAGGCGCTTGCAAGGCTGGGATAAGAAAAACA
>CAZKTX010000128.1:0-7058 GCA_964555805.1 uncultured Rikenellaceae bacterium | reverse complement strand
ACTTTTTTCATTATTGCCAGGGAATCGTCGAGCTTGATTCTGGCGAAGGAATAACCAGCTATTGCCAGTTTGAATGAATCTGGTTTAGCAGGGGCAGACACTGCAGGCAGGGCGGCTGCGTATCCGGGAATACCGGCAGCTATTACACCTGCTCCTGTTGTCCTGATGAAGTTGCGTCGTGAGAATTTCATGTCAGTATGGTATTAATGATTAGTATCGGATTGTTGTAAAATCCTTATCGTTTCAGGTAAAATATTTGTTGAATAACGATAATTCAGTTATTGTTTTACGATAAAAAATTGTTGTTATTTTCAGAAGTTAAACTTAAAATTTGAAATATTTCTCCCTGACAGGGATATTCAGCAGGGCAGAGGCGGCATTATCGCCTGTGAATTCTTCGGTATCCGGGTTCCATGAAAGCCGCGATCCGGTTTTTATTGCAATCAGTCCGAGCTGACACATTGATATTGTGCGGTGTGCGGTTTCAAGCGGCTCGAATGATTGCTTGCCGTTTTTCACGGCTGTCAGAAAGTCTTCCTTATCGGATTGCAGCTGGCCGAAAGTTAAATCGCCCGGGCCCGGTTTCCAATCGAGAAGCTTCTGTGAGCTGGCTGTCAGTTTATCGGGGTATTCCACCTCGACCCATCCGTCAGTACCCTCGAACCGGACAAAAGGCCTTTCTATCTTAAAGAAGACTTCAACACCATCCGCATATTTGTATTTGATGTCGAACCTGTTAAGGGTGTTCCATAATCCTTTGTCGAAATTACCTGTTCCCTCGATGCTTACTGGTCCGGTGTACTCGCTGTTGTGTCCCCATTGCACGATTCCCATCAGATGTGCTCCCCAGTTGCTTATCATGCCGTTACAGTACGAATCGACCCTCATCCATCCGGGGCGTCCGTATGCCTTGATGGCGTGAACTCTCTTTTCGGTGTAGGGTGCTTCCCATGCCGGACCCAGCCACATATCATAATCTAGCTCCCCGGGGATGGGCATTGATGGTTCCGGTTTCAGCGGATCGCCCGAGAGTTCTGCCGGAACTGCAACATGGATTCGCTCCAGTTTTCCTATCACGCCGTTCCTTACAATTTCAACGGCCCTTGAGAATTGGGGGATGGGTCTGAATTCCGAATCATTGCGGGTGATAATTCCGTATTTCTTTATGGCTTTTACAAGCTGCCTGCCATGTTCAATGCATGTGGAGATCGGTTTTTCGAGCGATACATGTTTTCCGGCCCTTGCTGCCTCAATTGCAATCGGCACATGCCAGTGATCAGGTGTGGCGATCATCACAGCATCAACATCCTTTCTTAAAAGAACTTCCCTGAAATCTGCGTATGCCTCACAACCTTTCCAGGTGGATCCTTTCTGTTCTGAATAAAAGTCGTTTACCTGTTTCAGACCGTTGGCCAGGCGCCATGAGTCGACATCGCAAACTGCCACGATCTGAGCGTTATCAGACTTCAGAAACTGCGGAATGTTTGGATTGACAGTCTGGCGGCCAAGTCCGATAACAGCCACATTTATCCTGTTCGATGGCGATGTGGATTTCAGAAGAGCGGATGACAGGATCTGAGGTACAGTAAATGCACCAGTGGCTGCAATACCGGCAAAGCTGATGAATTCTCTTCTTCTTATTCCCATTGGAAAGTAGTTTTTACCATGCCCACTAAAGATAATTCAATTACCTGACTTTGATTTAAAAGTCATTGCAGTTTTGCCCCTGGTATTTCATAAAAAATGTTAATGAAGTCAGCAACAGATGCCTGTGAGACATTAATTTTAAGTACATTTAAGAACTTATTTAACCCTTAATCACAATTATACCCAATCATCATGGATAACAAAATCATTTCAAGGCGCAGGTTCCTCGGAACAGCGGCTGCTGCAACGCTGTTAACAACGGTTCCTTTCAACATTTCCTACAGTGCTGCTCCAAAGGCTAAGAAGCCCGGATCCAAGGTTGGAGGGGTTCAGCTTGGAGTTACAACATACAGTTATGGCAGCATGCCCCACAAAGTTGAAGATGTGATCGAGTATCTTCTTTTCGCCGGAGTTAATTCAATCGAATTAAGAAGTGTAGCAGAGGAGGATCTTGGCATACCTTCGATAGAAAGGCCAAGATCGATGGGACAGCTTACTGAACAGCAAAGGGAGGAAATGAGGAAGGCTTCCGAAGCAATTAAGGAGGAGCAGAAGAAATGGAGGCTTGCCCTCCCGATGTCTCGTTATGTTGATATGAGAAAGAAATTCAACAAAGCCGGGATTGATGTTCATATTGCGAAATTCGCCCCTTCGGCATGGTCGGATGAAGAGATCGATTATGCTTACAGGGCAGCCAAAGCTCTCGGTTCAATAGGTATAACAGATGAACTAAGCGAAGCAGCATGCCAGCGGCTTGGAAAATTTGCTGAAAAGCACCGTAGTCTGGCAATGTTCCATACCCACGGCCAGGTTGCCGATCCCGGGTTCTCATTCGACAAATATCTTGCCTATTCTCCGGCAAACATGCTGAACCTTGATGCGGGTCACTACTACGGTGCTACCGGATTGCATCCCAATGACGTGATAATAAAATATCACGACAGGATGAGGAGCATTCATATAAAAGACAAAACTGGCCCGAAGCATGCAACGCCTAATGCAAACATGCAATTCGGCCAGGGCGAAACTCCTATTGCCGATGTATTGCTTTTGCTGAAAAAGGAAAAATGGCCCATTCATGTTGATGTTGAACTCGAATACAGAATCCCGGAAGGATCAGATGCTGCAAAAGAGGTCAAAAAATGCATCGACTATATGAGAAACATTCTCGAATAGAAATCCTGTGCAGTTCTCCCTGTCAGGCGGGAACCTTTAAAATGAATACTATACGGATGAGAACACTACTTGTACTGATTCCGCTTCTTCTGTTCTTCCTGCCTCAGGCCGAAGCACAGAAAGGAAAAAATGTAGTTATCTCGGGCAGGGTTGTCGACGGAAATAACAATCCCGTTGCAGGTGCTGCAATATTCATCGACAACAAGAAAACTGAAATTACTACAGATCAGAGAGGAAAATTCAGGATACGAATAAAGGAGGGGGCTGAAGAGATACTTGTGCTCTCGCTTCTTAGCGGCGCCTCGGAACAGAGGATTGAAGGAAGAACTGAGATCAGTTTTGTTCTGTCGGATGGGGCAGGCGGAGCCGCGCCGGTGCAGGATCCTTCGAAAGCCCTTAATATTAAGGACTCACCTGTTCCCGTGTACCAGGATATCTATGATATGATACGGGGAAGGGTGCCGGGGGTGGAAGTCTCAGGGAAATCAATAAAGATAAGGGGCACCAACTCCCTTAACGTCAGTACCGAGCCTTTATTTGTTGTCGACGGGGTAATTACCGAGGACATTGATGGGATCTCCCCTGAGACTGTTAGCAAAATAGAGGTCCTTAAAGGACCTGATGCATCAGTCTACGGGACCAGAGGATCAAACGGCGTGATCATTATCACACGGCGGACAGGCAAGGAATAATATTGAATAATCAAAAGCTCTGAATCAATTAAACTTATTGAATATGAGGATCATTAAAAATCACTGCATTGCGGGAGTTATTCTTGTTATGATTACTGCAGGCGCTTGCAGTCAGAAGTGGAGCGAAGAAAACAAAGGAAGCTTTACCCTGATCCACAATGAGGACGGACTGACTCTGGGATATTCACCGGCATCCGGCGTTCAATTATTAACAGTAAAACGTCTGGCTTTCAAGGATCTGAATAAGAACGGCAAGCTAGATCCCTATGAGGACTGGCGCCTGCCGGCAAATGACCGTGCTGCTGACCTGGCAGCCAGAATGTCGGTAGAACAGATTGCCGGCCTTATGCTTTACAGCAGTCATCAGTCGATACCTTCGGCAGGAGGAGGTTTCGGAGGTCCGTCCACCTATGGAGGAAAGGCTTACGCCGAAAGCGGGGCAAACCCGGGAGATCTGTCGGATCAGCAGAAAAAATTCCTGACAGAGGATAATCTGAGGCATGTCCTCATAACATCCGTTGAAAGTCCCGAGGTAGCCGCAATGTGGAACAACAATGCTCAGGCCTTTGTTGAAGGAACAGGTCTCGGGGTACCGATTAATACAAGCTCCGACCCGAGGCACGGCAGTGATTCATATGCCGAATACAATGCAGGTGCTGGAGGGAAAATTTCTATGTGGCCGGGAACCCTTGGAATTGCAGCGTCGTTTGATCCTGACCTCATGAGGAAATTCGGCGAAGTTGCCTCAGTTGAATACAGGGCTCTTGGCATTGCAACAGCATTATCGCCCCAGATTGATCTGGCAACGGAACCCCGGTGGTCACGTTTCGACGGGACGATGGGAGAGGATCCCGGGCTTGCCGCAGACATGGCCAGGGCTTATGTCGACGGGTTTCAGACATCCGAAGGTGATGCACATATCTCAGGAGGCTGGGGTTATCACAGCGTTAATGCAATGGTAAAGCACTGGCCGGGTGGAGGACCTGAGGAGGGAGGAAGGGACGGACATTTTGCCTATGGGGCTTATGCCGTATATCCGGGCAATAACCTTAAAGATCACCTGAAACCATTCACGGAAGGTGCATTCAGGCTGCAGGGGCCGACCGGTATGGCATCAGCGGTTATGCCTTATTACACTATATCTTTCAATCAGGATACAAAAAATGGTGAAAATGTAGGGAACGCATATAACAAGTATCTGATTACAGATCTTCTAAGGGGTACCTACAATTACGACGGGGTGGTCTGCACCGACTGGGGTGTGACAGGCGATGTTACCGCGGTCGACCGCTTTGAAGGCAAGAGCTGGGGAGTTGAAAAGCTTTCTGTGGCAGAACGGCATTATAAGGTACTAATGGCCGGAGGTGACCAGTTCGGGGGAAATAACGACAAAGGCCCGGTGCTGGAAGCCTATGACATGGGAGTCAGGGAACATGGAGAGGACTTCATGCGAACAAGGTTTGAACAGTCGGCAGTAAGACTTCTGAGAAATATCTTCAGAACAGGTTTGTTTGAGAATCCCTATCTCGATATTGAAAACACGAAAAACACCGTGGGGAAGGCTGAATTCATGAAAGCGGGTTATGAGGCCCAGCTAAGATCGGTTGTTATGCTGAAGAACAGCTCCGGCACTCTCCCCTTGAAGAAGCAGATGAAAGTGTTTATCCCCAGACGCTACGTCCCTGCAGGAAGTGACTGGTTCGGACGACAGACACCTGAGAGCTGGACAGACCCGGTAAATATATCCGTGGTTTCAAAATATTTTGAGGTGGTCGACAAACCTGAAAAGGCTGATTTTGCTCTTGTAAGCATTGCCAGCCCTGCAGGAGGTACAGGCTATGACAGCGGGGATGCCGGGCAAAAAGGAAACGGATATGTGCCCATAAGTCTGCAGTATTCAAAATACAGGGCTGATAACGCCCGAGAGACGAGTCTTGCAGGAGGAAGCCCGCTGGAGAGCTTTACAAACAGGTCGTACAGGGGAAAAAGCGTTGAAGCACGGAATAGTTTCGACATGAAAATTGTAAATGACACCCGGGCCAGAATGGGAAGAAAACCTGTTGTCGTTCTTGTTGATGTCTCCAATCCCATGGTCTTTTCGGAAATAGAAAAGAACTCAACCTCAATCCTGATTCATTTCGGAGTTCAGGATCAGGCATTACTCGACATAATCACCGGAGCTTTCGAACCTTCAGGACTGCTTCCTTTCCAGATGCCTGCTGATATGAAAACAGTAGAGGAACAGTTTGAAGATGTTCCCGGGGATATGACTTGCTATACCGATAGTGACGGCAATAAATATGATTTTGCTTTCGGACTGAACTGGAAGGGACCAATCAACGATAACAGAACTCAGAGATACAGGAAGTAAGCCAATCGGCACGGACTTTTTAGGCACGTATTGAAATCATCCGTTTGCGGATGATTTCTTTTTGTTGGTCAAATTTTACCCACTTTGATCATATTATTGATTAATTTAGCCTTGATGTTTTAGTGCAATGCAAGGCTTGTGGGACAACTATATCCTGAATTTCCAGACAGGTTTTAATGGAATATTCCGGAAGATATTACCTTCAAACCCTGTATTTCTGTACGATTTTTGATGGAGTTGTTATTAATTGTGTTGAAGGAAAGGTGTAACTTAGGTTGTTTTTAGAATAATAAAGCTAAAATACGTGTCATAAAGAGATATCTGATGAGATATAATAAAGTTCTTTTGTCCTTTGTATTTTGTCTGGCATTTACAGTCAGGGGCGTGGCCCAGTTTGAATGCATCAAGTTAGGCTCTGCGGTTGGGACCGATAACCAGCAGATCTGCCTTGGTTCTCCAATTGCAACAATTTACTATAACCTTGGATCCGGAGTGACGTCAGCTGCAGTGACAGGACTACCGCCAAATGTTACGGGGGTTTACACCTCGGGATTGTTCACTATTAGCGGCACGCCTTCATCTTCTGGTACTTTTAACTATACAGTGACAACTGATGGATTTTGCACCGGATCAAAAACTGCCGGAGGTACAATCACAGTCAACTCTCTGACTGCAACTTCGATAATTTATCCCGGCACACCATATTGCAACAGCCTGACCACCCGGCAACCGGTCTCACTGACAGGGACTGCCGGAGGTACTTATAGTTCTGCCCCGTCAGGTCTGAATCTAGATGCGGCTACCGGCGATATATCACCCTGGCTGAGCCTTCCGGGCACATATACAGTACTCTATACTGTGGCTGTTCCGGGCTGCGGAGTATCATCATCCACAACTTCGGTGAGAATCACGGCGCTTCCGGTTGCTACTTTCAGTTACCCCGGATCTCCCTATTGCAGCAATCAAAGCGACCCTCTTCCTGTCTTCACGGGAGGCGGTGTAGCCGGTACCTTTTCATCGACTGCAGGACTTGTCTTCCTGAATACTTCAACCGGACAGGTGGACCTTTCAGCAAGTACCCCTGGCACCTACACAGTTACAAATACAATTCCAGCTTCGGGAGGATGTGCTGCCGTTACTGCAACATCCCCCATAACAATATTCGTTGTACC
>CAZKTX010000127.1:4910-7111 GCA_964555805.1 uncultured Rikenellaceae bacterium | reverse complement strand
ATAAGGTCCATATATCTCTACCCATTCTCATTCAGGGAATTTCTTATTGCTTTTAACGAAAGAACTTTGGTTCAGCTTATTGATAAGTTTTCTGTTGAAAAACCATTATCTGATCCTGTTCATTACAAACTGAAACAATATCTTGTCAGGTATATCACGATTGGCGGAATGCCTGAAGTTGTGTCATCATATGTTACAGGAGGATCTTTACTTGACTGCCAGAGTATCCTGGAAGAGTTGACTAACTCATTATATGATGATTTCTCAAAGTACAAATCCAGAGTTCCCGGAACAAGATTAAGAGAGGCGTTTTCCTCAGTAATTATGCAAACAGGTTCAAAGTTTGTCCTTTCGCAAATAGAATCCCAGGCTAATCGTCTGCAGTTAAAAGAAAGCCTTGAACTTCTGGAACAGGCTGGTATTATTTTTCCTGTTGTACATTCATCATCCAATGGAATTCCTCTTGGAGCCCAGACAAATGATAAGTTCCGAAAATACTTAATATTTGACACCGGTATATTCCAAAGATTTTTAAAACTTGACCTGTCCGAGTTATTTTTGAACACAGAAATCTCACTGGTTAACAAAGGTGTAATTGCTGAGCTTTTTGCAGGATTGGAGTTAATAAAATCCCAGCCGAACAACCAGGCTTCATCATTGTTTTACTGGCAAAGAGAAAAGAGGGGAAGCCAGGCAGAGGTTGACTATGTGATTGAGATTGGCAATGTAATTGTCCCGGTTGAAGTTAAATCGGGTATAAAAGGGAAAATGCAAAGTCTCCGGATTTTTATGGAAGAAAAAAAGTCCAAATTCGGAATCCGATCCTCTCTGGAGAATTTTAACCGGATGGGGAATATCAATATTGTGCCACTTTATGCTGTTGGTGCAATTTTAAAACACAAAAATGACAGCTCTTTTACCTGATCTGATCAGATTCTTTATCTGGCTGCAACTTTCGTCCGTTCGGGGTCCAGAAAGCCTTCGGGATAGGGGTGGATTTCGTGGGTGTATTTCGTAGTTGGATTTCAGATTCCCCGAAGCGACAATAAATCCTGTTAAAAATCTGAAGCACGAAGAACATCCAAAGAAATTATTCTCAAATTTACATGATATAAATAATCAGCTCCGGAAGTGGCAAAGCAAGGGTTTTATTCTTTCTGTGAAAATCCGTAGAATGTAAAGCCGGAATGGCAGAAACAGGAAAATCATTGCCGGGGTAAGAAGAATCTTCAGATGCTGCTCAGGTTTGTTTTAAGGAATATCCGGAAAAGGCTTTCGTTGAATCTTATTAAAGTCGCGGGGCTTGCCATCGGATTGAGCGGCATAATTCTGATTATACTTTTCCTTAAGAATGAGCTGTCTTATGATTCCTTTCATAGAAGGGCAGACCGTATTTACCGGTTCACTACAACCGATCCCGGATTCCTTTCAAACAGCCATTTTGCAAGGGTCTACAATTCTGAAGACATTCCCGGACTTGCCGCTTCTTTTCCTGAAATAGAAAGTTTCGTCAGGCTGGCGCCCATTCGTGGAGGCTTTATGCTGTACAATGAAAAATATTACGCGATAGATGAGGCCTTCCAGTGCGACAGTACTTTCTTCAGGATTTTTGATGCCAGTTTACTGACAGGCGACAGTAAAACGGTTCTTGACGATCCGGGCTCAATGGTTGTATCACAATCTTTTGCCCGAAGAGTGTTCGGATCAGCTGATCCGGTTGGTGAAGTTATTTCAATACCTCCCGGCCAGTATTACGGCGAAAAAACCGACTTCACAATCAGGGGTGTGATGAAGGATTTTCCGCAAAACAGCCATATGCACCCCGACCTGGTGACTACTCCTGCCAAAGGTTCTGTCAACTGGTGGGCTTTTGTTTACATTCTGCTTACCGAAAATTCCGATCCGGATAAAATTGTCGCGGGTTACCGGGGATACCTTGAACTTACTACCGGTCAGCCTGCTGAAAAGATTGAAACAAAGGCTTATCTGCAGAAACTTACCGATATCCATTTAAAATCAGATAAGTTACGCGAAATTGAATATAACAGCAACATAACCAATATCTATGTTCTTACCATAGCTGCTTTCATATTACTGCTCATTTCATTGAGCAACATTGCAAGCCTTAACCTGAGCATGTCGTTTTTCAACAATAAGTTTTTTGTTGTCAACCAGGTGCTTGGCTGTTCAAAACGAATGAA
>CAZKTX010000127.1:0-4810 GCA_964555805.1 uncultured Rikenellaceae bacterium | reverse complement strand
TAGTACTGATAGTTGCCGTGATTGTCATTTCAAGGCAGACCATGTTTGCCCTTAACCAATCCATGGGGGCTCAAAATTCTAACCTGATTTGTTTCAAATCGGTTCATACTGATGTACAAAAGAAATTCGAACTGTTTAAGACCGAATTACTCCGGCACAATACAGTCGAGTCGGTGTCAGCCATGATGGAGCCGCCCGGCGGTGAGGCTAATGATATGTTCGCTTTCGAACTTGAGGGATTTATTAAAGCCGATGAACAGCAATATGAACGGATAGGGGTGTTCCCATGTGATTTTTCATTTGCCTCGATTTTTAAGCTTGAATTCCTGGCCGGTGAAAATTTCACGGAAAGGAATACAGATGCCGATGGCTCGGGTGAATATATAATTAATAAGGCGGCATTGAATTACCTGAACTATAACAATCCACAGGATATTATCGGAAAGAGTTTCGGGCTGAAGTTTGATTCCCCGGGCGTTGTTTTACCCAGCGGCAGAATCATCGGCGTTGTGAATGATTTTCACCTTTCAAGCATAAAAAAGAAAGTCGGTCCGCTCGTGATGTTCAAACGCGACAGTTTATGGCTTATAAATTTTGTCGTAGCCTGCAAGCCGGGAATGCAAGATGCAGCATTAACGGATATCCAGACCGTTTGGGAACAACTATTCCCTGCTTACCCCTTCATTTACGATAATGTTGATTCGATGTACCGGGAAGTGTACAGGACCGAACTGCTTCAAGCCAGACTGCTTACTATTTTCACTTTCATTTCTCTGTTTATCTGCTGCATAGGTCTCCTGGGTCTCTCATTACTGGCGGCACAGCAAAGGGTGAAAGAGATTGGCATCCGGAAGGTAAATGGAGCAAGGGTTATCGATTTGCTTGTGATGCTTAACAAAGACATTGTGAAATGGATAATTTTTGCCTTTGTAATTGCAACCCCCGTTGCTTTCTACCTAATGTTTAAATGGCTGCAGAACTTTGTGTACCGAACGGGGCTTCACTTGTGGATATTTGCACTAGCCGGTATTCTGGCACTTGTAATTGCCATACTGACGGTAAGCTGGCAAAGCTGGCGTGCGGCAACAAGAAATCCGGTTGAGGCACTGAGATATGAATAAATTGTATTTTTACCGGAAATTCTGATGTATGAAGGTTTACAAGTTTGGAGGCGCTTCAGTGAAGGATCCTGATGGGATCAGAAATCTTGCAGCAATCGTCAGGGAAGAGCCGGGTAATCTGGTGGTTGTTGTTTCAGCCTTTGGCAAAACAACAAACGCCCTTGAACAGGTTCTTAAAGCATGGATGGCCCATGATGAAAACTACAGGAACCTTCTCGACAATATTTACAACTATCACGATTCGGTTGCCTGCGGACTCTTCCCGGGAGGGAATTCGGCAAGAGGCATGATCGACAACTCTTTTGCGTTGCTGAGAGAATATCTCGTGTCGGCAAAGAAGGAGGATTATGATTTTGAATATGACCAGATTGTATCCTTCGGGGAGATCTGGTCAACAATCATTGTGGCAGAATATCTCCGTAAATCAGGCTTTAATTCTGAATGGATCGATATCAGGGGTAACCTTATAACCGACGACAGGCACCGTGATGCTGATATTCTATGGGGTGAAAGCACTTCACGAATCAGAAACGTTTTCAACTTCAGGGGCAGGGATATCTATGTTACCCAGGGATTTATAGGAAGCACTGTTGCCGGCCGGACAACCACTCTCGGGCGCGAAGGATCCGATTATACGGCTGCTCTTCTTGCCAGTATACTCGACGCGGATGAAGTCGTTGTATGGAAAGATGTGCCGGGATTGCTTAACGCTGATCCCAAATGGCTTTCCGATGCTGTGAGACTTGAGGAAGTATCCTATCGCGAGGCCGTGGAGATGACATTCTCGGGTGCCAAGGTGATCCATCCAAAAACAATAAAACCCCTGCATAACAAAAACATACAACTCCGCGTAAAATCATTTATCTCACCAGCCCAGCCGGGTACAATAATAAAGAGCGACACTGTGATAAAACACGGCCTGCCGGTCTTTATAAAAAAGGAAAACCAGATCATGATTTCAATACTCCCCAAAGACTTTTCATTTGCAATGGGGGAGAACCTGAGCCGGATTTTCTTCTTCTTCTCAAGGCACGGCATAAGGGTGAATATGGTGGAAGCGAGCGCTGTAAGTATAGATGTTTGTGTCGATGACGACAGGCCTAAGGTGGATTCGCTTATAAGCGACCTTGCCGATGAGTTTTCTTCAGTTTACAATGAAAACGTTGAAATGCTCTCAATACGCCATTACACACCCGAAGCCATAGAACGGATCACTGAAGGAAGGGAGATACTGCTTGAGCAAAAGACAAGAAGCACAGTGCGTTTTGTTGTAAGATAGGAAGGATTGAATCTGTTACCTGCTGAAAACCAGCTGCTGTCCCCTGGCTTCATCATTAATTGTTCCGTTATCGGACACTATGGTTCCATTTACAATTGTCATTTTAACCTTCGACCTGAAAGTTGTGCCTTCAAGCGGCGACCATCCGCATTTGTACAGGATGTTATCCTTTGAAACGGTCCATGGATCATCAGGATTTATAAGACAGATATCAGCCTTGCAGCCTTCCCTTATGAAGCCCCTCTCCTTTATATTATATAGTATGGCAGGATTGTGGCACATCTTGTTTACTATTGTTTCGACCGGGATCAACTTCCTGTGCCATAGTTCAAGCATCGCGACAAGTGCATGCTGTACAAAGGGAGCTCCGGAAGGCGCCTTAAAATATGGGTTGTTCTTTTCAATTGCCGTATGAGGAGAATGATCGGTGGCGATAGTGTCAATTGTATCGTTGCATAGACCTTTCAGCAGCGCTTCCCTGTCAAATCGCGTCTTGATTGCAGGATTCAGCTTGACAAGAGTACCCTTTTGTTCATAGGCAGTCTCGTCAAACCACAGATGATGAAGGCAGGCCTCGCCCGTTATTCTTTTAAAGCCGGGATGCAATTCGCTGCTTAACAGCTTCAGTTCGTCGGCTGTCGAAATATGAAGCAGATGAAGCCTTGTCCCGTATTCCCTTGCAAGCGAAACTGCATAATGGGATGACTGATAGCAGGCTTCACGGCTCCGGATATACGGATGCATTTCAACTGGAACGTTTTCGCCGTACTTCTCAATGTAAATCGCTGTGTTCCTTTTTATGACGGATTCCGATTCGCAATGGCAGGCGAGGGGGATTGAAGCTTTGGAGAAAAGGTCTCTCAGGACAGGCTCGTCATTTACGAGCATGTTGCCCGTCGATGATCCCATGAAGAGCTTTATCCCGCACACAACGGAGGGATCGGCATCAAGAACCTCGCTCAGGTTGCTGTTTGTTGCACCTATATAAAAGGAGTAGTTTGCAAGCGACCGTTCGGATGCGATTGCAAGTTTCTCACGGATGAGCCCGGTTGTAACTGTCTGCGGACTTGTGTTCGGCATGTCCATGAATGAAGTGACTCCACCGGAAACGGCTGCCAGGGATTCAGAATGGATATCACCCTTGTGGGTAAGACCGGGTTCCCTGAAATGGACATGTGCGTCGATCACTCCGGGTATAAGAAGCAGCCCTCCTGCCTCAATTATATGCGCCTTTTCCGGGATCTTCTCCCCTGAGTGAGGTCCGGCATAGGTGATGTACTCGCCTTCTATAACGACGTCTCCCCTGAAGGAGATACCTTCATTTATTATAGTGGCGTTCCTTATTGTTAAGCTGTTCATGTCAGATTATGTACCGGGGAGTATAAAAGAATATCAATTGCATGGCTGTAAGGGAACCTTGGACTCAGATCTCTGAGTTTATGAGTTCCTGTGATAATTTGTAAACCAGCTCCTGATCTTCATCCTGAGGACTCCCCAGAGAGCTTCGTTGAA
Source organism: uncultured Rikenellaceae bacterium (assembly GCA_964555805.1). Taxonomy (GTDB): domain Bacteria; phylum Bacteroidota; class Bacteroidia; order Bacteroidales; family VadinHA17; genus LD21. The sequence goes on along the minus strand of CAZKTX010000127.1, from coordinate 898 downwards.
GATGCCGCCCGTCATTTTTGAAGTTCCCAGCCGGCGATCCGTAAATATTATCGGTATCTCAACTATTTTGTAACCGAGCTTGAAAGCCGTGAATTTCATTTCGATCTGGAAGCAGTAGCCTTTTGATCTTATTTTGTCGGGCTTTATGTTCTCGATTACCTCTTTTGTGTAGCAGATGAAGCCGGCGGTTGCATCCATTATCTTCATCCGGGTGATAATTCTCACGTATACTGATGCAAAGTACGACATGAGAACCCTTGAAAGGGGCCAGTTTACTACATTGACACCGCTTATGTATCTCGATCCGATTGCCACGTCGGCGCCATCGCGGCTGCAGGCATTGTGGAGCCGTACAAGATCTGCAGGATTATGGGAGAAGTCGGCGTCCATCTCATATATTAAGGTATAGCCCTTTTCGAGCGACCAGTGAAATCCATCGACGTATGCTGTTCCAAGTCCGAGCTTTCCGGGGCGCTCTATAAGATGGACGTTGGGAAAAGCGGGCATGAGACTCCTGACCAGGGCTGCGGTTCCATCGGGTGAACTGTCGTCAATTATAAGGATATCGAAAGGAACAGGCAATGAAACTATGGCCTTTATAATCAACTCGATATTCTCTTTTTCGTTGTAGGTTGGTATTATTACGACATTACCCATGAAACAAAAATATCAGCGAAAATACATTTTTCATTTGACTGGCAGAGTCTTATCTCATTTATTTCTTGGAGCCTGGAAAATTTTTATTTATTTCTTTGCAGGGAATTAAGGAAGCATTATCTTTGACGTCCCAAAAGTAACCGGTTTTGATGATCTGAAACCGGGGAACAGCAGGGAAGAAAAATTAAGTTCTTTGACAGATTGAAGCATCAACCAGGCGAGATGGGAATCTCGCTTAGGA
>CAZKTX010000126.1:0-7232 GCA_964555805.1 uncultured Rikenellaceae bacterium | reverse complement strand
CCGGCGTTGAAAATGCATTCCCAGTGCAAAGAGCGCTTGAAGATTATTATTTTCCCTATTCCCAGGTTATTCCTGAGGATCGAGTCATATTTTGATAAAAGCTCTCCGGTCGGCAGGTTTGCATTTATCGACAGTGTTATGTCGAGAAGTGCATCAAGCTTGAATCTTGAGATCTGTAACCTGTTAACTGTAGCCTTTTTCTTACTCATGATTTACGATTTGGCCCTTTCAATGTAAGTCCTGCTCGAGGTATCTATCTTGATCCTGTCGCCTGTGCTTACAAAGAGGGGCACCATGATTGTTCCGCCTGTATCTATTGTTGCCTGCTTGAATGTGTTCGTTGCAGTGTCGCCGCGGAGGCCCGGTTCAGTATATGTAACTTCCACGATGACGAACTGGGGGAGATCGACCGACAACACTGTATCGGTGTCGGTATGATAAACAACCTCTACATTTTCACCTTCCTTAAGGAACTCATGTCCGTCGATAAGTTCCTCCGGGACATGTATCTGTTCGAAAGTCTCGAGGTGCATGAAATAATACCCTGCATCATCGCGGTAGAGATACTGGTAGGGACGCCTCTCGACCCTTGCAACGTTCACTTTTGTTCCTGACGAAAATGTGTTGTCAAGAACCCTTCCCGTCTTTATGTTTCTGAGTTTTGTTCTTACGAATGCCGGACCCTTGCCGGGTTTGACGTGCTGGAACTGCACAATTGTGTGAAGTTCCCCATTGTACTCTATAACAAGTCCGTTTCTGAAGTCTGCTGTAGAAGCCATATAATATAAGTATTTCTGTTATTGGTTAGTATCTTTTCCTCTTGTTTCAAGCGGGTATTTCAATCCATCATAATCAACTATTTCAGCAACAAATGCACCGACAAATATATTGAACCTTATTCTTACCGGAAGGTGGTTTCTGTCGGCGGTGAACCAGAAAGTAACATCATCCTGTGTTTTAAAGAGCCTGCCGACTTCAGTCACCGGGTTGAATTTCAGGCATTTGATCCGGCCAACCTTTGTCCTGATCTCTTCGGTGCCCATGTATCTCATTATAACCGGGTAGAACTCATCGGCGAACCAGGTATTGATTGTGATAATGTCACCCTTTTTTAACTTTTCATGATTCGGGAGATGGTTATCGCGCATGAAATAGAAACAGGAAAGAATATCGTGAATTCCTTTTTCAGTTACATGCACACCTGTAAGGTCGCTTGTCAGAACAGCTGAGTCAGGCCTGCTGTAATGGTCAAAGATCACTTCGTTATATTTTGTATAACGGCCTTCCCTGATGTTTCTTATAGAGAAAACCGGCAATCCGGTTGACTGTTCGAAGTAGCTTTCATAAATGTCCTTTACCTTGAAAACCGCATCAGCCATACCGGTAGTCTTTCCGGTCAGCACTGAATGCAATACCTCTTTTCCCCTGAAAGTATCTGAGCGGAGCTCGAGTGAAACCACTCCTCCCTGGATGACCCCGTAATGTATTTCGAAATTGACCCTTTCACCCGGCAGGTAAGCCTTTCCCTGACCGGATAATAGCGCCGGTACAAGGATGGCTGTGAAAAGAGCTTTAATATGCCTCATTATGCTTATTTAAGTAAACTTTGATTATAACAATCAAATTACCTGCCAAGGACATTTTTTTTAGGACGCGAAGTTATGAAATCTTTGAGATAAAATGGCTCGAAATAGGCAATATCTTCAAAATTACGTTGCATAAGTGATTTAAAGGCAGGCTTGTACATATATGCTGCCGAGATTGTGAACTCATCGGCGAATGCTACATTTTCACGGCCGATAATATCACGGCATTTTGCTGCCCCGTCGCCGAAGAAAAACAGACGGATATCCTTTGGGATGTCAGTGAACGATTGTTCATCGATTATATCAGCCGAGGTCTCCTTCACGGTTCTGCCTTCCGAATCGAGTATTGTGTGATAGACCTCCATCCGGCGGGCATCGAGCATCGGAATAAAAAGTGAATTGCCGTCGAGTCCGTATTTATTCCTCATCGCTTCGTCAATACCGTGGAACATTGAAAGCGTGGTTTCGATACCAATAAGGGGGAGTGAAGCCGCGTAGGCTATTCCCTTGGCTGTTGAAACTCCTATCCGGAGGCCTGTGTATGAGCCGGGTCCCTTGCTTACTGCAACCGCTTCAAGATCATTTGCAGTTAATCCTGCACTGCTGAGAAGCTCGCCTATAAAAACAGTAAGCAATGAGGCATGAGATTTGTCGCCGGAGCTCTCTCTCAGATCCACCGGGCCATTGCTGTCGCAAAGAGCGACCGAGCATACTGTAGTTGAAGTCTCAAGACATAGGATCATATTCCGGAACCCGCCATGCTTCAATAGGTTTATTCGAGAGAGAAGAGGTCATCCTTCTTGACTATCTCGACAAGTGTGCTGTCGGAGAGTTTCTTGCTTATGGCGCTGAAGGGGGCAGATACTACGCGGTCGCCTTCTGATACACCCGATAGTATTTCGATATAGCTGTTATCCTGGATCCCCGTTTTTACATCTTTTGCAAGCGCCCTTTCGCCATCAGTCACGAACACAAGGGTACGGATTTCTTCATCCGACAGATTCTGAACGATTTTTGTAGTGTCGGTCCTTGTAGTTACCGATTGTATTGGTACTGTAATAATACCATCCCTGATCTCTGTCTGTATGTCGACTGTAGCTGACATACCCGGTCTCAGGGGGTTTAGATTTTTATCGTTTGTAAGCGCCTTGTATGATTCAGGAAGCACAAGGATTTTGACGTCAAAGTTTGTGACCTGATCGGCTGACACTCCTGTAGTTTTGGCGGAATTGGCTATTTCGGTCACGATGCCCTTGAATTTATGGTCTGTATAGGCATCGATTTCGATAGTGGCAGTATCTCCCAGTTTTACTCTCGGGATATCATTTTCGTTAACTTCAACCTGGGCCTCCATCCTTGAGAGGTCGGCGATCCTTAACAATTCCGTACCTCCCATCATTCCTGTTCCGGCAACCCTTTCACCGAGCTCGACAAGAAGCATCGACACTGTTCCCGACATAGGGGCGTAGATCGATGTCTTGACAAGATTCTCATTTGCTTCCTTCAGCGAAGCCTCAGAGCTTGTTACCGAAAATCTCGCGGCATCAACCTCGGCTTTTGCGACTGAATAGGAAGCTTCCGCCTGTTCGAACTCCGACTTTGATACTGTCTGTCCCTCATAAAGCTGTTTTGTTCTGTTGTATGACAATTCGGCCTGGAGGAACTGCGCTTCGGCCTGGGCGAGCCTTGCACGTGCCTGGCTTATTGAAGCAAGCGATCTGTCGCGCTGTGAGATATATACTTCAGGCTTTATCCTGAGCAGGAGCCTGCCTTTCTCAACATTGTCGCCCTCACGTACTGTAAGCTCAACGATTTCTCCCGACACATCAGGTGTGATCAATACTTCCATTTCAGGCTGTATCTTCCCGTTTGCAGTGATTGTCTCGATTATTGTCCGCCGTTCTGCATTTTCAACTGCCACTTTCACGGTTACAGCTTTCCCGAACCAGCCGGCCTTTTTCCCGATTAAAGCAAAGACAATAAGAAGTATTGCCACAGGAACGAGGATCTTCAGTATTTTGTTATTCTTCATTGTATGCCTTGATTTAAAATTATTTATTCAGTGTGAGGGGCAGTCCCTTATAAAAATCGAGTACTTTGGTTTTAAATATATATTCATACTTGGCCTGCGACATTTCCGACTGTGAGCTCAGAAGCTGGGTTTTTGCCGCATTGTAGTCGACTGGTGTTATCATACCCACGTTGAATTTCTGTTCCGTGTACCTGAACGATTCCTCCGACGATGTTACAGCTTTTGAGCTGGCATTGTACTTCTTGAGAGCTGCCACCGCATCGGCATATGCCTGCTGGATATTCTTGTAAAGGTCCTTCCTGGTTCCTTCAAGTGTGTACTGGCTGTTTTCAACTGCAAGTTTCGAGTTTAAGATGTTCTTGTTCACCTGCCATCCGTTGAGTATGGGGATGTTCATCGAGAAACCAAGACCGAAGCTCTTGTTGTTCTTCAGCTGGTCATCAAAGGATTGTTGTCCCGGAAGATCCTCAATGTGTGAATACCTGGTTCCAAAATTATGACTCATCGAAATGCTCGGGCTTCTGGCGCCTTTAGCAACCTTAAGGGCATATTCGCTGGCTGTGAGTCTCAGTTGCGAACCCAGTATCTCGGGCCTCGACTGAACAGCCACGTTGAATATTTCGTCGATATTGCCTGAGATGTCAGCTGTTTCGCCGACCCTTATATCGGGTACGATTATCTCAAATCCGGCAGGAGTTTCAAGCTCCAGCAGCTGGGTAAGGTTGAGGTATGATATTTCAAGCTGGTTTTGCATATTCACAAGGGTCACCTCTTCCTGGGCAGCCTGGGCTTCAATCTGAAGAAGGTTTCCCATTGCAACGCTTCCGGCATCAACCATCTTCCTTGTTTTGGCGATTTGCTCCAGGGTTGTGTTGAGCTGGCTCTGTGTTGCCGTAACCAGTTCCTTATTCAGAAGTATCTGGAGGTAATCCAGGGCTACGCTGAGTGATACGTTATCGCGGATACGCTGAAGATCCTGCTCGCCTGCCAGAAGCTCATATTTGTTTCTCTGGATTGTATTCAGGTTCTGAAGACCCGTGAAGATATCAGTCCTTCCTCCAAGGGAAAAGTAGTTCGATTTAAGAGTCCGGTTGTAAAAATCGTATGTGGTTTGGTCAAGCGCTCTTCCGAAAGAGTAATCCTGCGATGCCTGACCCGAGACTGAGGGCAGGAGGCTAAGTTTTGACTGGTCGAGAGTATTTTTCTGGACCCTGGTCTGGACGGTCTGTTGTTTGATCTGGATGTTATGATCGATTGCATACTGAATGCATTCCTCGAGCGACCACACTTTCTGGGCAATGAGTGGTCCCCCGGAAGCAATCAGACATGAAATAATCAGTATGAAAATTCTTTTTATCATATTGTATAATTGTTTTAATCACAACAGGTTTATTGAATAATGATTGGTTTTTCCCCGGAATGCTGCATTTATAATCAAAAAAATGTCCATAAGCCAGTGCGGCTTTAAAATAAGGTTACGAAGATAAGAAATTAGGAGGATTTGGAATACAGGGGATGAGTTTATGTCGTTTTTTGTCCGATATTTTGGCTGCGATTGCCAAATTAAGTATCTTTCACGGCTCATTTAAATACTTAATATTATGCTTCATTATAAAGAATTAGGCTTGGTTAACTCGAGAGAACTGTTCGCAAAGGCAGTGGCGGGTGGATATGCAATTCCCGCGTTCAATTTCAACAATTTAGAGCAGATGCAGGCGATAATCAGCGCCTGTGTCGAGACAAAATCCCCTGTCATTCTTCAGGTGTCGAAAGGTGCCCGCAAGTATGCAAATCAAACCCTGCTCCAGTATCTTGCCAAGGGTGCTGTTGAATATGCGAAGGAACTTGGATATGCAATTCCGATAGTGCTTCATCTTGATCATGGTGATTCATTCGAGACATGCAAATCGTGCATTGAAACTGGTTTCTCATCCGTAATGATCGACGGGTCGCATTTTTCGTATGAGGAGAATGTGAGGCTTACAAAACAGGTTGTAGAGTATGCCCACCAGTTCGATGTAACTGTTGAGGGAGAGCTTGGAGTACTTGCAGGCATTGAAGACGAAGTATCAGCAGAGCATTCATCATACACAAGGCCCGAGGAGGTTGAGGATTTTGTAAAGAAGACAGGAGTTGATTCACTTGCAATCTCAATAGGTACATCGCACGGAGCATTCAAGTTCAAGGTAAAACCCGGAGAGCTTCCTCCTCCCCTTCGTTTTGACATTCTTGAAGAGTGTGAAAGAAGGATACCCGGCTTCCCGATAGTTCTTCACGGTGCATCGTCAGTTCCCCAGGATATTGTTGCAGAGATAAACCAGTATGGCGGAAAGATGGAAAACGCAACCGGAGTATCTGAAGATCAGCTTAGAAGAGCTGCTGCATCAGCTGTCTGCAAAATCAACATTGACAGTGACGGCCGTCTTGCAATGACTGCTGCAATCAGGAAAGTGTTTGTTGAAAAGCCCGGTGAATTCGATCCGCGTAACTATCTCGGACCTGCCCGCGAGAAACTGAAGGAACTCTACAAGCACAAAGTTGTAAGCGTGCTTGGAAGTGCAGGTAAAGCTTAATCTGTCAGCTTCCGCGTAACCGATATAAAAGTTTTTAATACTGTATTATACATGGAGCCAGTCACTTAATGACCGGCTCCATTTTTTTTGTTAAAAACTAATTGAGGCTCAGAAAATTATGGGCCCTGGTTTTTTTAAATTAGCGTTCAAATTCAATTTTTCACGGTTTGAGGCGTATTTCATATAAGGAGGAGAGGCTTAAAAGGAGCAACAGGCTTACTGTAATGCTTAACAACAGGGAAGCAAGGGCTCTTGATATTTTCTGCAGCCGCTACCGCATATCAAACAAGTCGGAGTTCCTGAGGGAAACCCTGATGAAGGCTATCCTCAAGAGGTTTGACGATGAGCATCCGTCGCTCTGGGAAGAGCCTGATCCCACGCTTTTTAATCAGTCGTAGTATTTTATCCGCATCCGTTTCCAGCGATCCTGAATCACATTTCAGGCAATCTCATTCATGCCTTACAGAATAATTCCGGAGTCCATCCGTTAGTTATAAGGATGAATAGTTTAAAAAAATACATTGCTGAACCCTCAAGAAGGACGCCCAGGGTCATTCTGGAGCCGGGCCGGATTTTCATTGTGGGCCGTTCCATTCCGGAGAATCCCGGGGAGTTTTACCGTCCGGTATTTGACTGGATCAGCCGGTATATTAAGGAAAACAGTCAGCGCACAGGCATTGAGCTGGGATTTGAATATATAAACACAAGTTCCACCAAATGGATTTACAACATAATCAAGGAGATATCGGGCATGAAGGATCTCGTTGAGAATGTAACAATCTGTTGGTATTATGATGCCGGCGACGAGGATTTGTGCGAGCTGGGATTCATTTTGAAATCGCTTGTCGACTGTCCGTTTTATGTAATTGAGTCGGAGGTAATGGAAAGAACTCCGGATGACCAGTTTGCAATTAATGCAATGTAGATCCTGTCCGGATCCCTGTATTCAAAATTTTCCTATTTTTGCAGCATCATTAAGGAATTAATGACCCATGGTGTAATTGGCAACACGTCGGATTTTGGTTCCGCAGAGTCCTGGTT
>CAZKTX010000125.1:2492-7246 GCA_964555805.1 uncultured Rikenellaceae bacterium | reverse complement strand
GAGCTTTGATGTATTTATTGCTAAATGTATAAGCAAGCCCAACATTCCACAACAGATCATATTCTGACGGGATATTTGATTTAATCGGTTTGTTAAGCAGAGCGGACAGGGAAAAAGGGAAGTTCTTCCTGTTTATTGAAAGCCGTGCATTAAAAAATACTCCTTCGTTATCGTCCATTGACAGGTGGTAAATCTCCGGATTGAACCTTGCAGTAATATCTTTTGCAATGGGAATATTTGTTATTGATGGCCTGAAGGACAGCATTAATGTATTCCTCGTTATGAATTTTTCAATTCCGTGGCTGTAAAAAATGTAGGCGCCCAGACTGAAGTATTTGTTTACAGAATACTCGGGAGCCGCGGCACCCACAAGGTATCTTGTTGTCCTAATGAGCTCCTGCGGTTCCCCAACGGTGGTTACGGTGATGGTTTTATATGAAAATGAATAATTCGTGCTGAGGTCCAGCCTGAATTTATTCGTTGAAACAGCATTATATCTCCACCAGAACACAACTGCCCATGGTTTGCCTGTAAGAGCAAAACGGAATTGTGGTTCGAAGGACAACTTTCTGCCAACTTTCAGGTCAAATGTAACGGCTGGTTTTCCTAATGAAAGATTCGGGATTGTTGATATACCATTAGTCTGTACAAGGGCAGAAGCCGTGAAATTATTCAATTTGACCCCTTCCTGATCGGCCTGGGCTGCCAACGTCTGAAAATTTACAATGCAGAAAAGAAGTGATATCAGTTTATTAAGTTTCATAGTTCCATATTCGGTTAAATTCCATTTGGCTGCAGTTTATCCCCCATGTTCACCGCCTTTTCAATTACGTCCAGTCTGGCTTTTCTTGGATCAGGTTTGCCAACCGGCTTTCCATCGGATTGTATATCAAGTATTTCATTCGTTTTCGGACTATAGGCCGGCCACAGTGGCAGATTCTCACCATTAGGATTACCAGTCCTGGCGAAATTGACCCAATAAGTGTTCATCATCCTGGCCACTTCCTTGTCCAGTGGATCTGCAGTCCCTCCTTCAGGTACTCTGAGATTATCGAACACAAATGAAATATCAGTTCCGTGCCCGGGACCAAAACGCATCCTTTCTTTCATTCCGGCGGGTACATAGGAGAAAAGAAAAATGTAGGCCGGATCGCCTTTCCTAACTACTGATTGAGCTGCAAAACGTGCAGGTTCACCCCATACCTTGTCTGTGTTAAATCTTGTTTGAACCTCCTCAAAATCCTTTGTGCCATCAGGATCGAAGGCATTCTTTGCCTCCTCTTTAAGTTCACCGAACATTGAAAACAGTTCTTCCTTCGAAGTGCTTGCATTTACAAAGGCTCCGCCGATTTCCGCACTGTTGTTCCCTATCATAAGCGGGACTCTTGCCTGTCTTCCTGCATTATATGCATCCGAACAGTTTTCAGTGACGAGTACACCATCAAGGATCGGCCCTGAATAGATTCGCGGACCTCCCTGACCATCATTTTCCTGCCCGCCGTCCACAATTTCTTCAACTTTCAAAGCCCGCAGTCTGGCAAGGGCAGCAGCATCCGTACCTTCGATACCGTGTTTACGCGCAAAGTTTATTCCGATCGTTTCCGCTGAAACAGGATAGTATTGAGATGCATTTTCCTTACTGATCGGTCTGCCTGTCAAAACGCCATCCCTTCCGCCGCTCGAATGGCCGATTGCCTTTTGGAACAGTCCGCGTGCTAATTGTATTGTCATTAGAGAATGAATAGAAACGCCACCTGCGGAGAAACCGAAAATTGTAACATTCTCAGGATTGCCTCCGAATGCTGTAATATTTTGCTTTACCCACTGGAGGGCCGCTATCTGGTCCATAAAGGCGTAACTGCCCTTTGGTTCTTCCGGATGCTCCCTGCTGAGCGCGGGGAAGGCAAAATGGCCGAGCCGGCCCAGACGATAATTGATTGAAACCAGAATAACTCCCTGTTTTGCAAACTGATCTCCGGAAGTGTTCCCGTTGCCCCCAACGAAGGCGCCTCCGTGGATCCAGACCATTACAGGCAGCTTTGCTCCCAGCCTGGCACCAGCAGGCTTCCAGATGTTAAGATAAAGGCAATCTTCTGAAGATCCGGCCTGAATTGATCCGGGAGCGGCACCCCAACCGGCCTGCGCACAGGTTGGTCCGAACTCTTTTGCATCACGAACCCCTTCCCATGGAGCAACGGGCTGGGGAGGTCTCCAGCGAAATTCGCCCACGGGAGGGGCTGCAAACGGAATACCTCTGAATATATCCACATCCCCTTCTTTTACACCGCGCACCATACCCGAGACGGTCCGGACAACAAGCTCATCCTGGGCAGCACTGGTTGCCGGTTTCTGAGTGCTGCATGAGCATAACATTACAATTGCCAAACTGATTATTGCTGTTCTCATTATGATATTTATTTCGATATTAATAAGCTACAAATACCGGAAATTTAATTTCCAGATTAATCCAGTCCTCTTTCCTTTAACCATGCCGACATCAGATCGGCTATTTCGAGATTGTTAAGATCGGAAAAGGGGAAGTGAGTATTGCCTTTTATTCCGATTTCAGGCAGATGAACCACAGTAACATCACCACCATGCCGGTTGACAGCATCTCTCCACAACCTTGCCATTTCAAGCCGGGCCCGCCATCCATCCTGACCTGGGTTATTCATAGGCTTTTCAGGTATGAAATCACCATAGTAAATAATGATTGGAATTCCGGTAAGTTTTTTAAAATCCGATAATGGCACTGCCGATGCTGTGAGCATACCTCCTGCCATCGGGATAGGTTCGGGCACTTCACCTTCGGGAAACACAAAACCGCTTCCCGGCTCGTAGGATACGATGGCTTTTATTTTCTGATTTTTTATTGCTGTAAGCCAGCCCATTCCTCCTGAATGGGAGTGTGAAACCAGGATTGCCGGACCGATCTTATCAAACAGGGCCGAAACTGCCTCTACATTTGCATTTATATCGATCGGACCAATGTTTGGCACCATCTGCCGGAAATACTGGTTAAGGGTTTCCGTATCACGGGCGAACTGGACACCTTCAAAATAGTCGGGCCAGATGCCGACACGAAAAGTGCCAAACCAGCCCTGCTCATCCGGTGTGGGTGTTATCGTTCCTTCTGCTGTACTCCGGCCTGCATTGCCCCTTCGTGGCTGATCGATCAGATAAACTCCGAAACCCCGGCGAAGGAAAATATTCTGAAACCCTTCCCTTCCGTCGGGTGTTGTTTCCCAGGTTTTTGAGAACTGACCGATGCCATGCCACATTACAAGCGGATATTTGCGTGCCTTGGCAGGTATCTGGTAAAACGCATAAGCATGATCGCCATGGAATGTTTGTCCCGACGAGGTTTGATTGTACTGATCGAAAGTGCCGGGGTTTGTAATAACTGTTCCGCCGACTGCAAAGCTTCCCTGTTCCTTTATATGGATCGGTTTGGTCTTTTTGGAATTCTGGGCGGTGGCTGAGATCACGACAGCCAATACCAGAATCATGTGAGAGAGCTTAAGAAGATATTTTTTCATTATCATACTATAAAGTTCTTTGATTTTGAATCTCAGGAAACATCGTACAAATTTGAGACTAATTTGAGGCGTTGACTTATACGGATTACTGTTTTTTGTATCTGAATTACTGATAGTGCATTTTAATGAGTATCACAAAGATAATTAAACTTTAACTTTGCTTTGAATTAATTGTTAAGAGCGATGGACCAAATAATCAAAATGGATAATATTTCCCGGTTTAATATGATGAGGGGAATTGAAACATATCATCCTTTAGTAAGTATAATTGATTTCTCAAAAATGAAACTCATCCCAGAAGCAAGGGCGCACTATGGGTTTTATTGCGTTTTCCTGAAGGATTCAGTATGCGGTGATCTGAAATACGGTTGTAATTATTACGATTACCAGGAAGGCACACTCGTGTTCATTGCCCCCGGACAAATAGTCGGGATAGGAAACAAACCCGGGGCTGCCAGTCCAAAGGGCTGGGGACTGCTTTTTCATCCCGATCTGATCAGGGGAACTTCGCTGGGGCAGAATATTAAAAAATACACTTTCTTCTCATATGAAGCCAATGAAGCGCTTCATATATCTGAAAAAGAAAGAGAGGTTGTAATGGACTGCCTCGAAAAAATCGATCACGAAGTAAAACATTCAATTGACAAACACAGTAAAACACTGATTGCAAATAATATCGAATTACTTCTCAATTATTGCATGAGGTACTACGACAGGCAGTTCATTACCCGGAGCCTTGTAAATAAGGATATCCTTGCACGATTCGAAAAGTTGCTCGACAACTATTTTCAGTCCGAACTTGTTCACACCCTCGGCTTGCCGACAGTTAAGCATTGTGCTGACAAGCTGCATCTGTCGGCTAATTATTTCGGGGACCTGATTAAGAAGGAAACAGGGAAATCCCCACTGGAAAATATACAATTAAAGGTCATTACCCTTGCCAGGGAAAGGATTTATGACAGGAGTAAAACAATTGGGGAAATTGCGTACGAATTAGGTTTTAAAAGTCCCCAGCACTTCAGCCGGGTGTTCAAGAATGAAACCGGGCAGACGCCGAATGAATACCGGGCGCTGAACTGAAGGCGTAATGGCGTTAAGGCGTTAAGGCGTAAAGGCAAGAAGTTGGCAGTTGGCAGCAGACAGTTGGCAGCAAGTCAGAAAACCAGAAATAAGAAACCAGAAGTAAGAAGTTTGAAATCAGAACCAGCAACCAGT
>CAZKTX010000125.1:0-2392 GCA_964555805.1 uncultured Rikenellaceae bacterium | reverse complement strand
ACCAGCAACCAGTAACCAGAAACCAGTAACCAGCAACTTGCATCCAGACTCACGATAAACAATAAACAATTAACGATAAACCGAAACTCCTGTCAGCCAGCAACTTCAGTTTATTATATATTCAGCCAATAAGTCACTTTCAGGTTTATCGATCTGAATTTCGGACCGAAGTCACTTGTGAAATAATTGTCATTATAAACAAGATACAGGTCTGACAGAGGAGCAAAACGCCACTGCAGACGCGAATTGATTCCAAGGTTATCGCGCTGGTTGCTGTATTGAACAAGTGTTGACCAGAAGACCGACTTGCTGAAAGTAACATCAACTTTCGGGGTAACAAGCCAGAGATTTGCATCAGGATATGGATCCGGCAGCCTTATAGCATCGTAATTAAGGCCGAGACTGAATAGTACCCATGGTTGTATCCTGAATGAAACCGCAGTCCTTGCGGAAAAATTATGGCCGGTGTAAAATTGTCCGGTTTCTGCCCTGGCTGTGAAAGAGAGTAGTCCGGCATTACTTGAAATATATTCCGCACTGATCTGGTTGAAATTATAGCCCATGTTTCCGGGAAGGGGCGTGGCTCCCCTTGTACGTGTCGGATCAAACGGCGCTGACAGGAATATGTAGTTGTTTGAAAACTGAATATCCAGGGTCGAAAGATCCTTGAATTCCGGCATCCACGACAGGATAAGGTCATGATCGGTCCTCTTGAAATCCAGGGTGGGACGGAAGTAAAGTATCGATAAAAATCGCAGACTGTGCCTGTTTATCAGGCTGTTTTGCGGGTAAAAGTAACGTCTGACCGAGTTGCCCTGCTTGAAAACGTCCCTGCGGGGAACATATCCCAGATCCGATCTGAATTCCTTGTCGATGTAAACGAAATCGGTCGTCAGATTATATTTTCTTGTGTTATAGCTTACAGTGGCCTGTGAAGACAAGTTTCCCTTAACATCACCCGGCTGGAGCGACTTGTGAAGGTAGAGTTTGCCGGTCCATGTGTTATCTGTTGATGCCAGGTTGAAATCCATTCCCAGAACCCGGTTGTACTCATTATCCGGATTTAGAAAATCATAATCTCCGAAGGTCTGGCGGTTCAGCATGAAAAATCCGATGTTGGACCTGGAGAACAATTGCCTCTGCAGAGCCAGCATCATGTTATTGTTGGATGGAATTTTGTTCCTTGTATCTTCTGCGGTTTGAAGGTTAAGCAAACCAAGCCGCCAGTTCTGGCTGAGTTTTCCGCTTAACCTTACGCCTCCGATAATCCTGTTTTCGATCAGGCTGCCTGTTGTATCTCGTGCAAGGCCAATCCTGCGCGAAAAGAACGGTATTGCGTCAAGGCTGCTTCCGAAGTTACCGAACAGGTCGCTGTTGTCGATGAAGAACTGTCTTTTTTCGGGAAGGAAGACCTCAAAGCGTGTAAGATTTGTGAAAATATCATCAACCTCAACGTTTGAAAAATCAGGATTCACAGTTATATCCAGGTTCATTGCATCACCGATTGCAACTTTTGCATCTCCGCCGTAATGAAGGTTTTTGCTTGAATTATCGCTGATGAAGTCTTTCTGGATGAGACCGTTTACGTAGGGAATAAGAGACACGGGGGTGCGTGATTTTCCCAGGGGTTTCTCAAATACAAGATCATTTGCAAAGGCAATGCTTGAAAAGAGCTGGTTCTGGGGAACACGGGCAAGGGCGCTCTGCTCACTGCTCTGCACGTTCCATCTGTAGCAATTGAACCGCCATTTTGTTTCTCCTTCCCTGAATTTAAGTGAGTTCAGAGGTATTGCAACCTCAAGGATGAAATGATCATCATACATTTTTGATTCGACCTGCCACTTCACATCCCAGGTAGTATTAAGAGCCATTCCGCCACCGGAAACAAGGACGTCCCGCAGTACGCCATTTGGTGTCATTCCGAATAGAAACGCATTTGTACCATCGCTGAATGTGTCGAACCACAGAGTGATATTGTCGCTTACAGTTCCCCTGAAATCGCGACGCAGGCTCGATATTACATAATCTCCCGGGGCCTTTTCAGCGCGTATGCCGGCATATAGAGTCTGACCGTCATAAAACATCCGTAGGCTTGTCTGGTGTTTAGCCGATACAGAATCGGAAGGAAAATACTGCCAGAAACTTGTGGCGGTTTCCGTTTGTGCCCAGGCGGCGTCATCAAGCACCCCGTCGAGTTTTATATGGTCTGTTAAATATTTAACATGAACTGTTCTGGAGTAATCCTGTGCGGTTAGAGCTAATGAAAGCGGTATAAAGAAAAGTAAACTAATCAATCTCATATCGGGTTCTTAAAAATTCAGACGTGCAAACTTAAGAAAAACACCTGAAGTAATTTTATACGAATTACGGATTCTTTTATCTCAATTACTGA
>CAZKTX010000124.1:0-7280 GCA_964555805.1 uncultured Rikenellaceae bacterium | reverse complement strand
GTCGTGCAAGTCACTTCCATTTAAAGCTAATAGGTGATAGCCGTTGCTTTCTACTGCCAACTGCTTTCATCCAACTGCCAACTTGTTGCCAAGCACCAAGGTCTGCAGATCTTCAACAGACGGATTCGTTCAGGCGGAGGGAAAGCTCCGACGAAGCTTGGAGCAGTTACCGGAAGCCACGGACGTGGCTTAATGTGAATAACCTCCGGTGAAACCTGAGGAAAGCGGCCCCCCTGCGCCGTATAGCTCTGAAAGAGCTTTATATGAATGCCTTGATAATAAAGACTCATCAATCTTTCTGTCGGATTCTCTTAAATCTAAAATCAAAAGATCCGATTTGTGATTTGTGAGTCTGGATTCTGGATTTGTGATTTAACTGATGTAGAATAAATCTAAAATCACAATTTACAATTCACAAATCCCAAATCGGGTTTTTTACAATTCCTTAATAAATTCACCGGAGAGAAGAATTCTTTTGCTGTTTTCTTTATTAAAAAGGAGATGTTCAAAGTCTTTCATCTTGTTTTTCAGGTTGACTGTCTGAAGCATTTTTTCAACAGCCGTTTTAAGTTCTTCGAGGCTGGATATTCCGCTACTTTGCTTAAGAAATGAGTAGTCGGGCATGGTTTGGGCGAGAAGGAATAATACATCATAGAAATCACGTCCCTTTTGCCGGTTTATCATAGCTTTTATCTTCATAGCACATAATACTGCATCCGAAGGCACCGTCATGGGAAAAAAGAAACCGCAACCCCTGATATTTGCCAAATCAGGTTTATAATGGACAAGCTGGTCTTCGCTTTCTATCTTTATCATGAACCGTTCTTCGCGATGACCGGATAAACCAAGTTCAAACAAGAATCCGGGGAAATAATAGCTCCGGCGAAAAGCTGTCAGTTTACTGCTCTCCTGGTCCTTTGTTATTACGTTCAGGCCGCTTCGCTGAAGAAACTGAAGAATATTGTTTGTCATTTCGATGAATTCCTCTTTTGAAAGGTTCTTAAAGTCAAAGTCCAGATCCTCCGAAAAGCGGTCAATCCCCTTTACAAGCCGTAAGTTCGTTCCTCCGATTAATACAAGTTTCCGAATGAAAGGTGTTGCCGATAAATAATCGAGGATCAATAATTGAATGTATTCCTTCAGGATATACCTGTCGAAAAGGGAATTACTACGGATTTCCGGAGGGAAAAAACCTCTTATGGCATCAATATGTATCATATCCCGTATATTTTCATCAATCGTGTGATTCTCTGTTCAAGTGCCTTGTTTTCAAACCTGTAAGAGAATGCCTTCAGAAGATCCCTGTTAAGGTTCTCACTAATAAAACCTTCATCGAGCCGCAAGTCCTCCATATCCTGCTCAGTATCATAGAAGGGATTAAGATAAAGCAGATCGAGCAAAGCTTTCTCAGGAGTGGCAAATGACAATGTCCGTCCGTCTGCCATTGATTTCAGATCAAATCCAAACATCAATTCTGCCTTAACTGATTTATATGAATATTCTCCGAATGCATTTGAGAAGAGAGCTGTTTTTAGCGAAGTAACACTTGTTACCTGCATTACTGCCTCGGGTATCATTCCGTAAAATGCAAGAGCTGAATGAAGGCTGATATAGGAAGGCCTGTAGATTCGGTTTGCAAACCACAGAGGATAATCTGGTCGTCCGATGTACTCGGGAAAAGTATAATATCCCTGTCTTAACCGGATAATAAGTCCGGTTGCTGTCCAGCGGACCAGGTTATTCCGGTTGAAGCCGGGATCCCATGCATAAACCTGGTTTACGTTAAAACATGCCAGGTCGAACATTTTCCTTCTGAATTCAATAAAATTCATTGCTATGTTTCTGTTTTGCACCAAATATAGTGCTTTTTAGAAACAGATGCAAGAAAAAACAGACAGTGTGTTGAGGGAAGATTCCCAGCTTTCGGCCTTCATGCTGAAATTAAATCTTCGATTTGCCCCCTTCGATTTCCCGTTACAATTATACAATCTCCTTTTCTTCCATTCTCACCTTCACCCATTCACCCATTCTCCCCTTCCTGCCTTCAGGCCATATTGCCATAATGCCTTAACGCCTTCGTCCCTTCGTCACTCAGTCTCTTATACCTCGATTTCGGCTGCTTCCATTCCTTATGCGGTCTGGCTCTCATCCTGTTGGGACCATGATATGCCGACTGGTGATACCGGGAGCAGGATTCGCCTGCGGCAGATACAAGCAAAAGGACTATGAGGTATATGACTTTCCTTGACATCTGGTTTAATTACAGATGATAAAATCCCCACAACTGAGACAAACGGGAAAAACTGGCAAATAGTACTGAAGATGGCGTTAAGGTGTTAAGGCGTGAGGTAGATGAAGCGGAGAAAGGGAGAAGAGGAGATGTTCATGAAACCCTCTGCGGAAATCTGCGTTTTTATCTGCGGAAATCTGCTGCAATTTTTTATGTATTATGTATTTAAGCGATAGGCGATGTGAAATTTGCTCAGGGCACAGAGCTCAGAACTGATTTCAAATTTCTTGCTTCAGTATTCTTAGTTCTTCTTTTAATTATAATTTTACGCTTCAGAGACCTGGCCATCCGTTATACCCATGACATGAGATCACTGTTGTCAAATATCATAATGCCTCTGCCGATGTTTTACATGCTGATGCTGGCGGCATTGGTCTTCTATCTTGAGAAGAGGAAGAGAAGCTCGAAGGCGTTTATTTATATGGCAGCATTCTGGTTTCTTATCATATCAACCCCACCCGTTCCACGGGCTCTTGTGAAATCACTCGAGAACAGGTATCCCCACCTGACTGAAGAGGTCATCTTAAGTCTGCCCGATTCCTGCGATATCATTGTTCTTGGCGGAGGGCATTCCGATGATATGAACCTGTCGGCCAACAACCAGCTTTCGACAACAGCAATCGGACGGCTTACCGAGGGCATCAGGATCCACAGGATGCTTCCCAGGAGCAGGCTAGTCCTCTCGGGATACGGAAACGACTCGAAGGTCACCCAGGCAATGGTGCTTTATAGAACTGCCCTGCTGGTGGGAGTTGATCCAACCACAATGGCCATACTGGAGACACCGGCCAATACCAGGCAGGAAGCTGATGAGTATGTCAGGAAATTCGGCAATACCAGAAAATTAGTAGTTGTCACTGACGACATACACATGCCCAGGGCAATCAAAATGTTCCGCATTGCTGGTACCGATCCAATCCCGGCGCCTGCCAACCAGGTTATCAAATATGGTTCAAAGAAAAGAATAAGCTGGTTCCCATCAGCTCATTACATCAGGATGGTTGAGGATGTTACGCATGAATATGCTGGGATGTGGTGGACGGCGGCCGGGGGACGGTAGGGCGGGAGGTCTTGCAGGCCGCTTCTAATTATAACAACTGGCAGAACCGGCAGAACCGGCAGAACCGGCAGAACAAAACGATAGTGAATCAATTCTGTTATTGAAATAACAATAATTTGTAATCATAATTCCAGAATAAACCCGTAAATTGAGTTAAGCATTTCTTTAATATAAGTGAAGCTCAAATTGGTTGTAATATTGATGATCACCCTGATTACTGTAGCGGCATATTCATGTTCTCACCGCTATTATTCCAACAATAACGGCAAGGTGACGAAGGGCTTCAGCAAGCCTCCAAGGGAATTATCAAAATCCCCGGAACGGAATCTGAGTTTCAGGAAACCAAACCGTCGCTGATAGCCAGAATTATTAGCATTTAAAATTTCTGTTTTATACAACCGCCGAGCTTACTATTATATTTGGAACAACCGCCGGATGATTTTAATTAACTTTGAACTGGAATCAACTAAATAATGAAGTATCCAAAGGACATCCTTTCACCGGAAGAAAAACTGGTTTACTCTCTTTGCAGGCTTGAGTTCGATGATGTCATTAAAAATGACATCAGGGAACTGATAGGTGAAACAATGGATTGGGATCGTTTTACAAAACTTGTCACCTACCATGGAATTACAGCTCTTACAGCCAGAAATCTTCATAATCTTGACCTCGACACAAAGATCCCATCAGAAACGTTGAAATTTCTCGACGGAGGAAGGATGCAAAGCATGATTCGTAACACGTGGCTTGCCGGCAGATGGAAGGAAGTTAATACCATACTCTCTGAAGCTGGTATAAGAAATCTGCTTTTGAAGGGAATGGCACTGGAACACACAGTATACGGATCGTCCGGGTTGAGGCAGATGAACGACGTTGATATCCTGGTAAAGAAGGATGAAATAATGAAAGCATGGCTGTTGCTTCAATCTCACGGCTTCATATCAGATATGATCAAGTCGCCTCTCCACGTCAGTATAATAACCGAGATCGGCAAACACATGCCCACACTCAGGAAAGACGGATTTCCAGTTGAACTCCATCACAGATTGTTCACCTCACCTGACAGAAATGAAATTCTTGACAATGCAATCGATAATGCGGTAGAGATAAAAATAGAAGGATCGCCGGCATTCATTCCCGAAAATGATATTCACCGGGAATTCCTCAGGAGCCACTTTGAGGATCATAGGTCTGTCGGAGGTATCCAGCTCAGATTATGGCTCGATATGGAACTGCTCTTACCAGGTTGTGCCCCGGAGTTCACTACCGAAATGATCAAAAAACCAAATCTTCCATCAACACCGCACCAGAGAAAAAATAATTTCCGAAAGCATTTTTATTCAATGCCTCGGTCAATCAGATTGCGTTACCTTGCTGGTGACATTCTCCCTTCGCTGAGATGGATGAAGAAGAGGTATAACTGCAGTACCCTAAAGGCCCTGTTGTTTTATCCCGGAAGGATCGGGAAAATTCTCTGGATTTTTTGAAGAATCAGGCAGGAAAACATCCCCTGGTTAATCCATAACTGTGAATAAATAATTGCCATTGTTTATTTATAGTGATATCTTTGCATTGCATTCTGTCTGTAAATTGTTTTTATTGCCTGTGAAATAAAATTTCAGCTAACTGTTTTGCATCTGAAACCAGTAATAATTTAAAATACCCGAAATGAAAACAATCCTTATCAAGACCAGATTTCTGATCATCCTGATTGCCTTAGCCGTGCTTGTTTCATGTGAAGGACCGGAAGGACCTGCCGGACCGCAGGGACCCAAGGGAGACACAGGAGCAACCGGTACTGCAGGACCAACAGGCCAAACTGGTGAAAATGGCCAGAACGGAAATGCCAATGTGCAGATAATCAATCTGCTGGGCGCCAACATTAACTGGATCGAAGGGGAATACCTTGGACGTATTTCAAACGTATATTCCTTTACGGATGACCGGATCAATGATGATATAATCAATCATGGGACCATCCTTGGATACTGCTACATGTTTGAAGAATGGCGCAGCCTTCCGATGATATGGGAGGATATCGACGGGATTTCAAGACAATATGTGATTCATACATATTCCCCGAATACAATAACCCTTTATGCATTTCAGACGGGCGACGTTCTTGATCCCGGAGAGATAACCGAGTACAGGTTCATGCTTATCACCGATAATACAGTCCTTGGCAGCAAGGGAGAAAAATCAGGGAAAAATATCCTTGAAAAATTAAGCCTGGCCGGAGTTGATCCGGATAATTATTACCAGGTTATGAAATATTTCGGTCTGGAAAAATAATCCGTAAGAAATGAAAACCACTACATCAATCCTAAAGAAAGCAATACTTTTTGCAATTGTTGCCGGCCTGTCGCTGCCTGCGGTTCAGGCCCAGGTTACGACACTGCAGAACTGGACGAATGTTTATCACGGTAAATCATCGGCTCAGCAGATTACAGCCTACTCTGTTGAAAAGGGAAGTGATCTCCGCAGGATCCTTGTAGTGGCTGTAACCTCCGTAAGAACCAACAACGGACCCATGTCTGCTGAAATTACATACGGAGGCATTAATCTTACACCTGCACAGGGAGATATGGGGATGACAACTACCAGGCAACATTCAGCAATCTACTACCTTAATGAAGCCGGACTCGATGCCGCGACAGATTCAAACCTGTCGTTCACTATCAGCGGCGGAACAATTGGCAGCACAGATGTCTGGGCTGCAGTCTATGACCAGGTCAAACAGGCAGAACCCATAAAGGGAAGCAGTAATTACAACAGCCTGTCATCCTCTGTTTCAAGCTTCTCTTTAAGCACACCTCTTACAGTCAAAGCCTATCATCAGGCTGTTGAGGTCGTAAGTACACTTAACAACAAAAAAAACCTGCCCGCCATCATAACCTATGCCACTGACTGGGCAAAGGTGCTTGAGGAATCAAACACTTACAGCATAGGTACATCTTCCTTCAGCATCAGGAATGGCTGTGCAGTAAGAGCAATACCGCTGGCTGAGATTACAGACGGTTCACCCACTGTTCTTGCACCCGCGTCAACTGTGTCGATGACTGCAATCAGCCTTAATTATGATTTCCCTCCGCCACCAACGGTTCAGTCAACAAATTTGATTTTCAGCAATGTGACATCAAATTCGTTTACAATAAACTGGACTTCCGGTGACGGAACCAACAGGCTTATTCTGATGAAGGCCGGAAGTGTTGTAAACAGCTCACCCGTTGACGGCAGCGCCTATACCGCAAGCGCTTCGTTCGGAAACGGATCTCAGATAGGATCCGGAAATTATGTGGTTTACAATGGTACTGGCAACAGTGTCAATATCACTAATCTCGACGGAAATACCACTTATCATGTTGCTGTATTCGAGTTTAGTGGACCTGCAGGAATGCAAGACTATCTCACAGTAAATCCCGCCACCGGCAGTCAGCTAACCCTTCCTGAAACAGCCCAACTGGGAGACTACCGCACAAAGACATCGGGCAACTGGGGAACCCCTGCAACGTGGGAAACCTATGACGGCTCCGGCTGGGTCGATGCGTCAATTTCACCTTCATCTGTCAATGGCATTATTTCAATCCGTACAGATCACACTGTCAGTGTTGATGTTAACTTAACTGCAGACCAGGTGGTTGTCGAGACTGCAGCAAATCTTGCTGTTAATCCCGGCATGACACTGACAATCAATGATGAAACTGATGAAGTTGACTGTCTTGTCCGGGGCAGGATAACCAGTTCAGGAAGTATTGCAGGCAACGGCGTTCTTTCGTTCACGGCCGGAGCTGAGTATATTCATAACTCAGATGGAGGCACAGTGCCCGCAGCGGAATGGGATGCCGGTTCAAAATGCCTTGTACAGGGTGTCGGGAACACAGCGCCAGCAGGTCTGGGCCAGACCTTTGGCAACTTTACATGGAATTGTCC
>CAZKTX010000123.1:0-7303 GCA_964555805.1 uncultured Rikenellaceae bacterium | reverse complement strand
AAGACAGAAAACGACAAGACATTATATGATTATTACAGCGAGGGGGAAAAGGTAAGGTTTCATGGCCGGCTTCACTCATTTGAGAAGTATGACAAATCGAAAGATGAGATTATCTTCTGCAATGCTTGCGCCTTCATGCATGAGATAAGTGATGATTTCTGCCGTAATTGCGGCTGCCCGCTCTTGAAGTGAACGGATTATAAGGCTGATTATGCCGGATTCTCTTTCCTGATTTGTGCTATAAGCTCCTCAATGTTAGTTGAATCCGGAACCGGGATGTAAAGGGAGTGCTCGTTTGTCAAGGTGCGGTCGGTGTAATAATACTTCAGCAAGATGCCCCTGAATGGTTCCGATATCTGTTTCAGGGTTCTTATTCCTGAAAGCGGGAAATCCCAGTTGTGGAAATAGCCGTTTATATATGCATATCGTGATCCGATAAGAACTTGCCTGTCTCCTCTCAGATTCCTGTAATTGTAGTAATACGGCATGAGCCACGAAAATATCAGGACTAAAAGAAAGACACTGCCCATGATCATAAGGAAGCCTCCGGTTTCGTCTTTTTCAAGAAAGAACAGGAAGGGAATTGTTATTACAACAAAAAAGATTGAAACCACGATCATTATGACCTTATTCTTGCTCCGGGATGTATTCTTCAGATTTTCTGAGTAGGCCTGCCTTTCATAATCAGTCATTTCCCATCTTGCAAGAAGTTTCTCCCCTGTGAGCAGGCTGTTCATTTTTTTCGCTCTTTTATTAAGGATAATAATTGTAACAAGGCAAGCGACCCCGGCAAAAATGCCCAGAAAGCTTACCGGCCAGATTCCCGACAGAAAGTTATTTTCTGATAAGGATGCTGCTGCCGCTAACAGAGAAATAATTCCGAAAGCAGCAAATACACCTGCTGCTGACCTCTCCCTGTTCCTTACAGGTTTTACAATTACGTTACCTGCCATACTTTTTATATTTGATAGACACAAAAATTTTCCTGTTATCAGCGATCATTATTATATGAGACGTCAACCGTTATATACGATTTAGGTATTGCAAGGTTTTTCCAGTCATTGCAGGCCTGAACTTCCGAAGTTGAATAGTTGATGCTTGCAATTGATATCTCCTTATTTGAAGGATAGAATTTTACCCTCTGTTCAAGTTTCACTATGCTTTCTCTGAATTCAGGATCAGGCTGCAGCTTGTCACAGTCCCATCCATCCCTGTGGTATCTGATTCCATATTCGCCTTTACCATCAGACGCCAGGGGGATGTTTCTTAGTTCAACATCCGTCCATATTTCACGGTATGGCGGATCATTCTGCCCTCTTCTCCATTTTTCATTCATGTGCACTGTCATCCTGATTATCCTGTCATCACTCCGCTGGCCTTCAATCGAGGCTTCCATGTATTGTGAATTTATCTTCCCGGAGAATGTGCCTCCGGTTGATATCTTGAACCCGCCAAACATGGATCCGAAATCAGGACTTTCGTAGATAAAATAATCACTACGCGGAAATGACTGATCATTGTCATTATATCCTGAAGTATAGGTTGCATGAACAACAATCCTGAAGTTAATGTTATAGTAACTTGCCGCCGGAGCTGCCTCCTTTTTGGGAGCAGCTTTTATTGTTCTCTGATCAGATTTAACTGTTATGCCTCCAAATTCTATCCCGGCATTAATGACTGCATTTTCCTCCATCCTTATCTTTCCGGAAAACCTGCCGTTTTTTGAGGTGAGATTACCAAGTTCGTCCAGTGTGTTAGTCTTTATAAGAACAGGGCCATTGTACTTTATTTCCTGTTTGTATTCCTTATCTGTATTGTGAATTACTTCCCCCGTAATTGTACCATCATCGGAAAGTGATGTGATTCGTACACTAAGTGACGGTATGAATAGTTTCAAGGCATGCATTCCGGTTTCCCTTATTGCCGGAACCAGGACACTGGCCTGCGATTCAACACATTTCCTGTCGAGATAGGGAACAGTTTTCGAAACGGGATAGTCTGAAAAGAACCAGGTGTCGGTGCATAAAAGAACTTCCTGTCCGGCGACTTTTTTCCTGTAATAGTTATCCGAATAATTGGCCGGACTTATTTTTGGGGAAGCATAAACATATTCGGGATGGGCAATGGGTTGATTAATATTGCCTTTCCAGTCCTCTCCTGAAATTGTTTCACCCGTGAAGAAGTTCTCATTTGTGAACAGGGCAAGCTCATGGGCAAGTTCATTTATTGTTGTTGCTTTTTCAAGCCTTGAGGTCAGGGCCGGGTCCACGCTTCCGGAAAGGAATCTGTCAAGCGCATTGTCGTCGTTCTTCTGGAAATCGTCCATCATTTCCTCGTAAGTATCGGGATTTCCGAAATACGACATCAAAGGAACCGGTATTGAAGGATGTGCGTCGTTCCTGACGTGCGACGGGCAACCGTTATCAGCTATCATATGCAATGTTTCGCCGAGCGAGCGCCATACCCGGGCCATCATTTCACGACGTTTGGCGGGATCAGCTTCTTCAAGGGCGCCCTTCATGAATTGCTTCCCGTTCTCCCAGTTATAGTTATGTTCGCGCGCGCCGAACGACCCTGCCTGTCCTATAGCCCATTCCACACCGTCAGTTTCGGGATTCTGGAATTTCGACTGGGTCCAGCTCAGCAGTTTGCCGTTTACATCATCGGTGAGATATCTCTTGCCTGCGGGCCGGGTCGGATCGTAAAAATGGCGCAGGCTTGCCGGTACTTCAGGCACATCGGCTGAATAGCCTCCGTGAGATATCCATTCAATTGGAGTCTTTTCGCGCATTTCTTCAGTGAAAGTAGCTTTACCATAGATTTTTTCCGAGACCCAGAAAGCTATCTCCTTACTGAAACTGTTAATCTCCGAGGGATTGAAAAGCCCGGGCGCGGTTATGTAATTGCCCTTGAGCTTTACCCTTTCGAAATTGAATTGATAATTCCTGAATTTGCTCATTGAAACCCCGCCCTTGTTGTTTTTTACTGTGAAATGTTTCACAATAAATGTGTTAAGGGTAGGATGATTCTTTGTATTCCCGTAGCCCGTCAGAAGAATCCAGAATCCCAGGGCAATAATTATTATTATTGCAGCTGCCGGTATTTTTGTTCTTTTCATTATGCCTTATTATTAAAACCTTACAAGTTTCCAGTCCCCGTCATCACCAAGAGCAAACTCGGCGGTGAACTTCCTGCCCGAAC
Source organism: uncultured Rikenellaceae bacterium (assembly GCA_964555805.1). Lineage (GTDB taxonomy): Bacteria > Bacteroidota > Bacteroidia > Bacteroidales > VadinHA17 > LD21. The sequence continues at coordinate 4,102 of CAZKTX010000123.1, read as the reverse complement.
CGTTACTGAATTCGTAAAGGGCATATATCGGACCTGATATAACAAGCTTCCTGTTTTTAAACGCACTGGCATATTCATTCATATAGGGACTGATTTCCCCGAACACGCCCTTGTATCTCTCAAGGCTGGCAGGTGTAAGCATTTGCTTCAGAAGAACCGTATCTCCTGCTGAAAAGGCTTTTTCGACAAGGTCAGATGCTTTCCGGAAATCTCCCGATTCAGCTGCCCGTACTTTTACTTCGGGATCATTATTGACTGCATCATCCTCTATCGAAACGATCCCGGGTATGTCGGTACCTGTCAGTTCCCTGACTTCCTCAACTTCCTCAGAGCCTGTCTCCATCCCTGTACCCCCCACTATCCCCGGGTCTTGCTGATAGAAATAGTATAAAGCGGCAAGACCGGCAATGAATAAGATGAAGAGAGGGGTCAGGCATCCCTTTTTGCATCCCTTTTTTTTGCTTTTTACTTTTTCGCCGGCGTGAGCTTCAGCTGAAATCTTCTTTTTTGTTTCTGCTGAGGTGACATTTGTCCCGCAGCTTCCGCAAAAATTTGAGCCGGCACTAATTTCAGCACCGCAGTTTTTACAATAAGGCATATGGTAAAGATTTGTTATTTAACAGGGTAGATTGATCCGGACTGATCCCGTACTGATTCTCTCCTGAAGAGATGTACTACCAGCCGCCGCCGCCTCCTCCTCCGCCGCCGCCGCCTGAACTTCCGCCGCCACCGCTGCCCGATGACGATCCGGGAGGGGTGGAGGCTGAGGAGATGGCCGACGAAAAGCTTTTACCCATCGTTGATGTGAAACTGGCCGGCGAGAATGCTGCAGCTCCGAAACCTGTTCCTGTATACCATGAAGGATTGTAGGTCTTCGTATCCTGCATCGATTGACTTAGCGCATTTTCAAATTTCTTGCCCCACTGGTTCTCAACTCCCAGGGCTATGGCGAAGGGAAGAAGCTTTTCAAAACGTTCGACTGTGAGTTCGGGTTCATGCGCAAGGTTGAGCTGATCCTTTTCAGCAACCGAAAGGTACATCCTGAAACCCTCCGCCTCATCCATCATTGACCTTCCGCGAAGAGTAGGCGCTTTCATAAGCCAGGCGAAAAGAATGCCAAGCCCGACAAGAAGAATAATCAGGATTACGGGAACAGCAGGCGATGGAGATAAAGCAAATGTAAGCAGTACAAGGGCTACAGAAAAGATAACACCGGGCAGAAGATGTTTTGCATTCAGATTGAAATACTCCGGTATCATTTTCTTCTTGAGTATATTTTCTGCATCACTCCTCGCTTTCTGAAAAACAATGTGGTTTTCATTGTCAAGGACTATTTCCTGATTGCCTTCGAACAGGGCTGAAGCCAGGGCTTTTTCTTCGGGTGTGAGCGATACTTCTGCGCCGGGAACAAGCTCAAGTGAGTATTTCTTCTTTGTGCGGATGATTTTAAGGTAACCACTTACAGCCATATTGACAAGCGCCGCAGTTATAACCTCCTCTTTCATCCCCATGTTTGAGAGATAACCCGTTTCGGCCGGGCTGAAACCTTCCGGCGGATCAAACAATGGAATTATCGTTCCTTTGGCCGGATCCTTTCCGGCTGACTTCCATTTCCTGAAGTATATGAGTATGGCTCCGGCAAGTCCGGCTAAAGCAAACAGTATGTGCAGATTGTCCTTCAGAAACATTATAAGCTTGCTGATACCTGAAGGCCGGGCTACAACTCCTTTTTCCCATGCTGCTGCTATTGTAAGCTGCTCCTGAGGCTCCAATGGCCTGGTGATTGTGAGCTTTACAACATTGCCATCACTTGTCAGTTCACAATCACATCCGGTCGATCCGGCATAACCTGAATAGGCTGCCTTCTGAATGATCCTCGCTCCTGCAGGAGCCACTATTGTCACAGAGGCAGTTTCGATCGGAAATGCCCAGTCGCCGCCAATTGCATTGTAATATAATTCGTCATAATCATCAAAGAAACCTATCTGACGGGTTGTTCTGAACGAAAGTGTGTAGTTGTAAGTCCCTGGTGTCAGCTCAATGTCACTGTCTCCGATATAAACAATAACGCCATTGTTTTCTTCTTTGGTGAACCAGGGCTCGGGGACGCCGTTCTTCAGCACCTCAGTTACCTCGAACCCCACCTTGAAGCGGTTACCAAGCCTGTCCTTGTATCTGGTTGGGAAACTCCTGTAAATGCCTCGTTTTATTGCGTTTCCCTCAGCCACAACGCTGATCTGTTCACGGACCAGCAGAGTGCCGTCTTTTTCAACTTCCGCAAGTACATCATACGAAAGTATCCTCTCCTGTGCAGCCGCTGAAAATACAGTGAGGACCAGGAGGAAAGATATGATGGTTCTTTTCATTGAGGATGTATTACATTTTGATTTCAGGCACGGATTTTTCCGATTCATTGCCAATGTCAAAGAATTCCTTCTGAGTGTGCCCTGCAACTTTTGCGACAAGGCTTGAGGGGAATTGTTCAATCAGAATGTTGTAGTTACGTACAGTTCCGTTATAGTATCGCCGGGCCTTCTGCAGATCGTTCTCAACCTTCGAAATATCCTTCTGAAGCTCCAGGAAATTCTGGCTGGCCTTCAGCTCCGGATAGTTCTCCACAACAACGAACAGTTTTCCCAGAGCCTTTGACAGTCCTACTTCAGCTGTCTCAGTCTCCCTGACCGACGAAGCTGACATCCCCTGTGTCCGCAGACTTGTGATGGCTTCGAGAAGGGTTCTCTCATGAGATGCATAAGCCTTGACTGTCTCCACTAGAAGGGGAATAAGGTCATGACGTTTCTTAAGCTGCACATCGATGCCGCTCCAGGCCTCCCTGACATAGTTTACAAGTCTGACAAGCCGGTTGTAGATGAAGAGGTAAAATCCTCCGCATGCTACAACTAATGCAATAATTATAAGGGCCACTGTTTTAAAGTATTGGTTTAAGCCACGGAATAGCCGCGGATTTTCAAATATAGAAAAAAATGAGACATTTTTGCCAGTCTTCAAAACTCCGGGTAAAACACAGGAAATTGAGGGGCAAGAAAAAGGACTCGTCAGCTTCAGAAACCGGACGGCCGGTTCTTATCCGGGATCAGATCCACCGGCTTTTTGAGATCACAAAGAATTTTTTGGGATTGTAATACGGCGAGAGCTTCAGGTTATCAGTGAACCTCTTCTTCACCTGATCATCGGACATATCGCTGCTTATCCCAACTACAGTGCGGGAATTTATCCTTACATATCTGAGCGACTTTTCCAATGATTACTTCCTTTATACGGCATAAAGATAACAAATAAATGGCAGGGATTATTGTTTGAGGGGACAGCGTTGCGAGGAAGGACACAGGGCACAGGACACAGGGCACAGGACACAAGGCAAATCCAATTATCATATAGGATACATTCCTTCATCAGTATATATTTTTACTGAAGATATTCGGGATTTGCTTATTTTGGCGGAAGCATAAGGGAGGATAATTGTTTTCCGTTGAGAAACACATGCATTATTTCAGGGGATGAATACCAAACTAAGCGAAAAGTGGATCAAGGCGTCCATAACCGGGACAATCTGGGCAGCATCGGAAATTGTCCTGGGCAGCTTTCTTCATAACCTGAGAGTGCCATTCAGCGGCAACATCCTTACCGCAATAGGTGTCATAATTCTTATTTCGATAAGTTACATCTGGACTGAAAGAGGATTGTTCTGGCGTGCAGGACTTATATGTGCCTTGCTGAAAACAATGTCGCCTAGCGCAGTGATCTTCGGACCCATGATTGCAATAATCGCCGAATCGCTTCTTATTGAGATATCAGTACGCCTTTCGGGACGAACAATTCCGGGTTATCTCATCGGCGCCGTGCTGGCGATGTCGTGGAACCTGTTCCAGAAAATTGCCAATTACATAATTTTCTATGGTGAAAACATAATTGAGGTATATAACAACCTTATAGGGATGGCTCAGCGGCAGCTGAACATCCAGACTGACATTGCCTGGCTGCCTGTCATTGCATTGCTTGTTGTATTTGCACTTTTTGGCCTGAGCGCCGGAGTTACAGGTGTAATTGTGGGCAGGAAGATGAAGAAACAGCCTCCTTCAGG
>CAZKTX010000122.1:0-7316 GCA_964555805.1 uncultured Rikenellaceae bacterium | reverse complement strand
TCCGAAGTAGATGTTATAAAGATGTTTAAAAATAGTTCCGTCGGGGTGGGAGAATTCAAGCACGACTATCATTCCGTTTGTACGCAGAACCCGTTTCATTTCGGAGAGCCCCCCGACAGGGTCAGTGAAATTTCTTACCCCGAAAGCCACCATTGCAACATCAAAGCTTTCATCCTTAAAACAGATGTTTTCAGATTCACACCGGACAAATTCAATCAGGTGTTCAAGATTGAATTTTTTCACCTTTTCCTTCCCGATCTTCAGCATATTTTCGGAAATATCAATCGCGGAAATTTTAAGTGGATTTATCCTGACAGCTTCAATTGCAAGGTCACCTGTTCCTGTAGCCACATCTATTATTTCCGGATTTTTAAAGGTCTTTGATATTTCATTTACAGCTCTCCTTCTCCATCGCCTGTCAATCCCGAACGACAGCAGATGATTCAGAAAATCATAACGCCAGGCAATTGAGTCGAACATATTGCCTATCCCTTCCTTTTCAGCGGGCACCCTGTCGTTCTTTTCGGTCATTGATTAAATATTGACCGCAAATATAAGTACAAATATTATTTATACTTTTACCTGCAACAATAGCTTTATCGAACAATGGGAAAGACAATAATTGTAACCGGCGCCACAGCCGGATTCGGACGCGCCATTGCGTGGAAATTTGCAAAAAACGGTTACCGTGTTATTATCACAGGCCGCAGAAAAGAAAGGCTGCTGGAACTGGAAAAAGAACTTTCTGATACAGGGGCTGAAGTTCTGTCGCTGAATTTTGATGTCAGAGACCTTTCTGCCGTTAAATCGGCCTTTGAAAATCTTCCTCCTGAATGGAAAAACATTGATATTCTTGTTAACAATGCCGGACTTGCCGTGGGGCTGTCCCATATTAACGACGGCGACACAGATGACTGGGACCGGATGATCGACACAAACGTGAAGGGGCTCCTTTACGTTACGCGCACTGTATCGCCGCTGATGATTGCAAATGGCAGCGGACATATATTCAACATATCATCGATTGCCGGGAAGGAGGTTTATGAGAACGGAAACGTGTACTGCGCTTCAAAGCACGCGGTCGATGCACTCTCAAAAGCAATGCGGATCGATCTGCTGAAACATGGAATAAGGGTTACAAACATTGCCCCCGGTATGGCTGAAACGGAATTCTCAATCGTCAGGTTCAAGGGCGACAGGGAAAAGGCCGATGCTGTCTACAAGGGAGTTAAATCCCTTACAGCGGAAGACATCGCGGAAGTGATTTACTTCTCCGCAACCCTGCCTGAACATGTCTGTATAAATGATCTGACAATCACATCCTTACAACAGGCCAGCGCAGGATATCTGAACAGAAAGGGCTGAAAGGAAAGTGCCTGTGTCAGCTCTGATAAAAACCTGATTGCCAACAACATAAAACAACAAATATTTATTGTAAATCAATATATTTTTGTTGTAATTCGATAAATAATTATTGACAAACAATATCAGTGTCTATTTCAGGAACCAATTACAAACCAACCGGAATTCTCATGTACACAAAGGACTTTCTGCTTGACTTCACAAAGTCGGTTTTCGTAAGGATGGGGTGCAGTGAAGCTGATGCAGTAATCATAGCTGATGTCTTTCTTGCTGCCGAGCTCAGGGGACATGCCTCACACGGGATGATAAGGATCAAGGATTATTATGAACTCTGGAAGGCAGGGAGGATCAATGTCAGTCCTCAGGTCAGGATAGTTCATGAATCGCCCAGTACTGCGGTTGTTGACGGTGACAATGCAGTTGGGATGATTACAGCCCGCAGATCGATGGAAATTGCGATTGAGAAAGCCCGTTCTGCCGGCACAGGATGGGTGGCTGCCCGTAATTCGAATCACTTCGGCATAGCCGGATATTATGCGATGATGGCGCTTGAACATAATATGACAGGAATTTGCCTGACAAATGCCAATCCACTTGTTGCACCCACTTTTTCTGTGAGCAGGATGATGGGCACAAATCCAATTGCAGTGGCGATACCTGCCGGGAAACAGCCTCCGCTTGTTGCTGATTTTGCAACAACTCCTGTTGCGAGAGGGAAGCTGGCCGTTGCAGAAAAGAAAGGAGAGAGAGTGCCGTTCGGGTTTGTCCAGGACAAGGACGGCTTTCCTTCGGATGATCCCTCGATACTTAAATCGGGAGGTTCGATGCTGACTCTCGGGGGCGACAGGGTTCACGGAAGCCATAAGGGATATTGTCTGTCATCACTTGTTGATATCTTCTCAGCTGTATTCAGCGGAGCCAATTTCGGTCCCTTTGTTCCTCCGAGTGTCGCCTATCTGCCGCTTCTCGACAAAAAGGTTGGTGATGGAACCGGACATTTCTTCGGTGCAATGAGGATTGATGCGTTTCAGCCTGCAGATGCCTTCAAATCAAAGATGGACGAATGGATTGAAACATTCCGTTCAGCAAAACCTGCACAGGGTCAGGAAAAGGTTCTGATACCCGGCGATCCGGAAAGGGAAGCAGAACTAAGGATAAGCGCCGAAGGAATACAGCTTGTCCCGGCAATTGAAAAGGACCTGGAAGAGGTGGCAAAGTCGCTGGGAATTCCCTTCAGATGAGCCACAGGCCGGTCATCCGGCAGATTATTGATTCATAAATCCCTGATCCTTCAACACCTGCAGCAGCGTGCCCGAGAAGTAAACGTTATCCTCTTTTTTATACCTCACATCGGTAAAAACCTGAGCCAGTGTAGATTTCTCATTCTCCCTTATAAACCGGACTGAATCGTCCCTTGCTTCCTTTGCAGAATAGTAATCGCGGACCTGCTGATCAGTATAATCGGAGTAGACCTCCCTGTGGACGATTGCCCCGGCCGGGAGCCTGTCTGGCTGTTCAGGATATTCAGCAGGCCATCCGAGCGTAACTGTTGTAACCGGAACAACCCCCGGCGGCAGCCTCAGCACATCAATCAGTTTGTGAGCCATGTAGGTTGTGGTGCCGAGGTAACAGATGCCCAGTCCTCTGGCTTCTGCTGATATGCAGATTGTCTGGGCTGCAAGAAGGGCATCGGTTGCAGCAGTCATGAATGAAAGGAAGTTGTCATAACCCGGTTTGGCATCGTTCAGCAGGCACCATTTATTAAACCTGTTGAAATCGGCACAGAAAGTGAGGACAACCGGAGCTTCAATCACCATTGGCTGATTGAAGTGAAGGGGCAGCAATTGCTGTTTAACCTGTTTGTCCCGGGTAACTATAATGCTGTAAACCTGCATATTTCCGGTTGTGGAAGTTCTGCAACCCTCGTTGATGATTTCATTCAGGAGATCATCAGCGATGTCGTCGTTCTTATATTTTCTTATTGTTCTTCTTTGAAGCAGAAAATCGGTATTGGGTTTCATAGCACAGAGTTTCAGATTATTCACAAAGAAAACAAATTCTCGCTGAATGGATGGAACTGATGCAAATGAATTTGCTATATTAGCAACATGTATCCATCCACCTGAAATTTCAACCGTATAAACACAAAAGATATGAGCAGACCAGTTACACTATTCACGGGCCAGTGGGCAGATTTACCATTTGAGACAGTATGCAAAAAGGCAAAGTCGTTTGGATATGACGGACTGGAGCTTGCATGCTGGGGCGATCATTTTGAGGTAAGCAAGGCGACGGACGCCTATTGCAGGGCAAAAAGAAAACTTCTCGATAAATACGGGCTTAAGGTCTTTTCAATCTCTAATCATCTGGTTGGGCAGGCTGTTGCCGACCGTATTGACGAAAGACATAAGGCAATTGTACCGGATTATGTCTGGGGAGACGGCGACCCGGAAGGAGTCAGAGAGCGGGCGGCAACCGAGATGATAAAGACAGGCGAGGCGGCACTCAGGCTTGGAGTTTCAATTGTGAATGGTTTTACCGGAAGTCCGATATGGCACCTTTCATATTCATTTCCTCCCAACCTTCCGAAAATGATTGACGATGGCTACAGGGAGTTCGCCCGCAGATGGAAGCCCATACTTGACGCCTACAAGAAAATGGGGGTAAGATTTGCACTTGAGGTTCATCCAACGGAGATAGCTTTCGATATCGCGTCAGCCAGAAAAGCCCTTGCATCGTTAAGGAACCACCCGGCATTCGGATTCAATTATGATCCCTCGCATTTTGGATACCAGGGAGTCGACTATGTAGAATTCATATATGCATTCAGCGAGAAGATATTCCATGTTCACATGAAGGATGCAGGCTGGTCGGACGGACCCGCCGAAGCCGGCGTTTTCGGCGGCCATACAGAATTCGGGACAAAGGGGCGCTATTGGGATTTCAGGAGCCCGGGCCGGGGAAATATAAACTTCGAGGAGATAATAAGGGCATTGAACAGGATAGGATATGACGGTCCGCTTTCGGTAGAATGGGAAGACAGCGGAATGGACAGGGAGCATGGGGCAATTGAAGCCTGTCAGTTTGTAAGGTCAGTTGACTTTCCTGCTTCGAATATAGCCTTTGATTCAGCCTTCGATAAATAAGCGGGCATTTCACGGCAAGGATTTCTCTATTAACCCAATTAATAACACAATTACCACTTCTATGGACACAATCAAGAAAACACAACTATTCAATGCAAGCTGTGTTGCACTGGTAGTTACTGCACTTGCTTTTGCCACAAGGGGTTCCTTTGTTGAAGCATGGGCAACGGAATTCAATCTTACTCACACTCAGGTCGGCTGGATAGTAGGCACTGCCTTCTGGGGTTTCACCCTTGCCATGGTCTTTGGAGGTCCTCTTGTTGACGTCATAGGCCTGGGAAGGATTATTGCAATTGCGTTCTTCTGTCATGTTGCCGGGATTATCCTTACTATTGTTGCAACAGGTTTCTGGACGCTCTTCATCTCGACACTTTTCATTGGTATTGCAAACGGAAGCGTGGAGGCAGCCTGTAATCCTCTGATAACAAGTATGTACACTGAAGAAAAAACAAGACGGCTTAACCGGTTCCACGCCTGGTTCCCGACAGGAATTGTAATAGGAGGACTGTTTGTTTACCTTTTCAATAACATCGGGCTGGACGACTGGAGGTATGCGATGGGGATAATGCTTCTGCCCACATTTCTGTATGGTTATCTTTTCCTTAATAAAAAATTCCCTCAGACCGAAAGAGTTGTCTCGGGATTTTCATACAAGGATATGCTTAAAGCATGTGTAAGTCCGCTGTTCCTTTTTATGGCATTCTGTATGATGCTAACAGCAGCCACCGAGCTCGGAACAAATCAGTGGATTGCTGCGCTCCTTGCCAATGTCTCGGATAATCCTATCCTCCTGCTTGTATGGATCTCGGGAATCATGGCGCTTGCGCGTCAGTTCGGAGGCACTATCGTGCATAATGTCCGTTCGACTCTGATACTTGTTGTATCCTCGGTTCTGGCCTTCACCGGTGCATTGCTCATGGGATATGTAAACGGATCATTTCTTGTTTTCACGGCTGCGGGGATTTTTGCACTTGGAATAGCATTCTTCTGGCCTACAATGCTTGGATTCGTATCTGAAAATATTCCCCAGAGCGGCGCCCTGGGTCTTGCAATTATGGGAGGCATCGGATTCCTTGGAGGAGCAATAGCACAACCGGTTCTGGGTGCCATTTTTGATGCCCAGACTGCTGCATCGGTTCCTGCCGGACAGGCAATTGAAGTTCTCAAATCAGCTGCTGAGGGAACGCAGGAAGCTGCATCATGGGCTGCAGCACAGCTGAGCGGCGGAGCGCGTACACTGAGATTCGTTGCCCTGGTTCCGGCCTTTCTGATTATAAGCTTCACACTCCTTCATAATAGCAGGAAAAAACGGGCCGCATAATAAACTGAGACAAAAACCAAATAAAAAAAATAATTATGAAGAAGATCAAAATGGGTATGATCGGAGGAGGTTTCGGTGCATTCATTGGGGATGCCCATCGCAGAGCCTCTCGTGTCTGCAACGATTTCGAACTTGTTTGCGGTGTATTTGATGCAAATTATGAGCGCAGCAAGGAGTTTGCCGCCATGGAGGGGATCGACCCGGGACGCTGCTATGAGAGCGTCGATGCCATGATTGAAGCTGAGCTGAAGTTACCCGCCGACAGACGCATGCAGAGTGTATCGATCGTTACACCCAATGCCCTTCATTTCCCCTTTGCAACCAGGCTACTTCGTTACGGGTTTCACCTTGTATGCGAGAAGCCGATGACGATGACGGTGGAGGAAGCCGTTGAGCTGGAAAGTCAGGTTGCCAGGACCGGGCTCACATTTGCACTTACACATACATACACCGGATACCCCATGGTGCGGCAAATGAGGGATCTTGTTGCCTCAGGAGTTCTTGGAACCATCCAGCGAATTGATGCCCAGTATTATCAGGGATGGATAAACTCGATAATACACGGAACGGATAGCAGGATCACAGGTGTGTGGAGGCTCGACCCGAAGCATGCAGGAGTTAGCAGCTGCATGGGCGACATCGGGGTTCATGCATTTAATCTGATTGAATACACAACAGGACTCGAAATCAAGGAAGTATTATCAGACCTGAGCAGTGTGAAGGATGATGTAAGCCTTGACCTCGACGGCACAGTACTCCTCAGGTTCGGAAAGAATCTGAAGGGAGTCATAAGGGCAAGCCAGGTATGCGGCGGAGAGGAAAATGGATTAACCCTTGCCATTTACGGATCGAAGGCAAGCCTGAAATGGGGCCAGGAGAATCCCAATTACCTGTACATGCTGAGCGACACCGAACCTACAAGGATATTCAAACCTGCTCACAGTTACAACGAAAAGCTTGCTGAAGCCAGTCACACAATGCCGTCGGGGCATCCCGAAGGTATTTATGAGGCTCTTGCCAATATATACAAGGGGACTGCCAAATCAATCAGGGGGGAGAAATTTGATCCGGGAGAGTTTCCGACTGTTCACGACGGAGTACGAGGGATGAAGTTCATCCACTCTGTTGTCGAGTCAAACAAGAAAGGTAACGTCTGGGTCAGTATATAAACTAAAGACTGGTTACTGGTTACTGGTTGCTGGGTGCTGGGTGCTTAAATTTCAAGCTTCATGTTTCTTGGTCTGGAAATCTATTCTAAAATGTAAAACTTTCAATATTCGGACTAATTATATATAAACATATAACTAAGGCTCACCGCTGTCAAACAACTAGCAACAAGCAACCCTCTTTCGCTGAAGCTTCAGAGGGCAAAGCCAGAAACCAGAAACTTTTTTTTATTTCCGTCTTCTTCGAAGAAGAAAGTAGCCTGATAAAATAACGACAGCCAGGACAATAATGGCCGAAATCATTATTGTCCTGTTGTCGAT
>CAZKTX010000121.1:0-7437 GCA_964555805.1 uncultured Rikenellaceae bacterium | reverse complement strand
TGGGGCCGATTTGCGAATCATCCGACACTTTTGCAAAATTCATAGAACTTCCCGGGACCATGCGCGGAGATATTCTTGCAATAAGGTCGGCGGGAGCCTACGGTGAGACTATGGCATCGAGATACAATCTCAGGGAGATACCGAAGTCAGTCTTTTCCGACGAATTATAAGATCAGCGGGAATTACTCTTCGAGTCTTCCTCCCTTACCTTGCTATGCTTCCTCCCATAGAAGAAGTAGATTGCAAATCCTATCACCATCCAGATAATCAGCCGGAGCCAGGTATCGCCCGGAAGTGCAAGCATCTGGACAAAGCAGAAGAATGCTCCCAGTATGGGGATAACCGGCACCCATGGTGTTTTGAACGGACGGTGAATATCAGGTCTTGATTTCCTCAGTACAAGGACACTTATGCAAACTATGCTGAATGCCAGCAGGGTCCCGATAGATACCAGCTCTCCCAGAATGCTTATTGGCAGCATACCTGCAATGATCATAGCCACGGTTCCTGTAATTATTGTGCTTACCCATGGTGTTTTGTATTTCGGATGGACCTTTGAGAACACTGAAGGCAGCAGGCCGTCTTTTGACATTGTGTAGAATATCCTTGGCTGACCGAGGAGCATCACAAGAATAACGGAGCTGAGACCGGCAATTGCAGCTATTTTCACAATGGGCCGCAGCCAGAACATGCCCTTTCCCATGGCATCGACTCCCACTGCAACCGGGTCGGGTACATTAAGGGTGGTATAGCTTACGATTCCCGTAAGTACTATTGCCACGAGGATATAAAGAACAGTGGAGATACCCAGCGACCCTAGAATTCCTATCGGCATATCGCGTTGCGGGTTTTTAGCCTCCTGAGCAGCTGTTGATACAGCATCAAATCCGATATAGGCGAAGAAAATCACCCCGGCGCCTCTCAGTATTCCGCTTATCCCGAATTTTCCGAACTCACCTCCGAAAGCCCTGAGCCATTCCCAGAAAGATCCATATTCGGAGATCGGTGTCGATTCCACCTTGTTCGGCGGAATGAAGGGGGTCCAGTTGGATGCCTTGACGAACATAAATCCGATAGCAACAAAAAGGATTATCACAGAGACTTTTGTTATTACCATTATGTTGTTGAAGTTGGCTGATTCCCTGATACCAATGATCAGGAGCGTTGAAAGAAGGGCAACAATGAACATTGCAGGCAGGTTAAGCACGCATGTCACATGGGGAAGTGAATCCACGTTGATGCCTGAAGCTGCAAGAGTCTGACTAAAAGCATGTGTCAATTCTTTCCATCCCATATCCGGGACATTTACAAGTACTGATCCGGTTGCACCTATAAATTGCGGGGGAATAATTATATTAAGATCTTTGAGGAAGCTTACAACATATCCCGACCAGCCCACCGAGACTGCTGATGCGGCAAACAGGTACTCGAGTATCAGGTCCCATCCGATTATCCAGGCGAGGAATTCCCCGAGGGTTGCATATGAATAGGTGTATGCGCTTCCGGCGATGGGTATCATCGATGCGAACTCAGCATAGCACAGGCCTGCGAATCCGCAGGCAAGTCCTGAAACAATAAATGAAATCACAATTGCAGGACCTGCGTACTGAGCTGCAGCCTGACCTGTAAGTACAAATATTCCGGCTCCAATAATGGCTCCGATCCCAAGAGTGGTAAGATTGGTGGCAGACAGAGACCTTTTCAAGCCCCCCGTGTCCTTCGATTCGTGCATTAGCTGATCAAGCGGCTTGGTCAGGAACAATTTGTTTTTTGACATTTGAGTTATAATATCAGGAAATGGTTGAGGTTATCAATACAAACGTAACTTTTTTTTTCAAAAATTAACTATAAAGTCATTGCCGGAAATAAAACTTTAACCATGTTCAAATGGTCTTTATGATATTTTAACAAATAAACCCCTACCTTTATGAAGAATAAATACTGCGCCATGAGACGGATACTTATACTGATAATACTTTCAGCGTTTCTTGCATCGTGTGCATCGCTGGGAAAATACAGGCAACTACCTGAAGTCAAGGCATGGGAAAGCGAGATAGAAAAATTTGAACAGCTCGACATTGCAAAATCCTATCCTTCAGATGCAATTATGTTTGCAGGAAGTTCAAGCATAAGGCTGTGGTCGACCCTTGGCAGGGACATGCTTCCCTACAATGTAATCCAGAGAGGATACGGAGGAGCAAAGCTCAGCGATTTTGTTGTTTACGCCGACAGAATATTATATCCGCACCAGTGTCAGGCAATTGTGATTTTCATTGCAAATGATATAACGGGTGGCGACAGTGACAAGAGCCCGCTTGAAGTATCACAGCTTTTCAGGAAAACTCTTTACATAATAAGGAGGCAGTTCAGGGACACGCCTGTTTTCTGGGTGAGCGTCACCCCCACCCCGCTGAGATGGCATGTGTGGCCTGAAATTAAGGAGGCAGGCGAGATGATAAGGGAAATATGTGAAGACCACCGTAATACATATTACATCGACACTGAGAGATATTTCACAAATCCAAGCGGTCTTCCAAGGGCCGAGCTCTTTCTCGACGACAGGCTTCACCTTAACGAGGAAGGTTATAAGGTATGGTCGGGTGTCATCAAAAATGAGCTGAATGACAAATTAAAGAAGTAAGATTTCTGAAATTTCACACTGTTATTATGAAGAAGATGTTCATTCTTTTTGCCACGACTTTACTTTTTTGCAAAGGATACGGGCAGGTTGAGATAATTGCACACAGGGGAGCTTCGTACAATGCTCCCGAAAACACTGTTGCTTCCTCACGGCTTGCCTTTGAACATGGAGCCGATGCTGTTGAGGTTGATATCTACCTTTCCGCCGATAAGAAGATTGTGTGTATTCACGATGCAACTACAAAACGCACTACAGGCGCCGATCATGTTGTAAAGGAAACCGGTTCTGAAGTTCTGAGATCGCTTGATGCGGGTTCATGGAAAAGCGCAGAGTACACCGGAGAAAAGATCCCTTTTCTGAAGGAAGTCATCAAATCCGTACCAAAAGGTAAAAAGCTTGTAGTTGAAATCAAATGCGGAAGCGAGGTGCTGCCCTTGCTTAAAAAGACTGTGGGCAGATATATTAAAAGCAGGGATTTTACTTTCATTGCATTTGATTTTCAGACAATCTCCGACACAAAAAAGACCTTCCCCAACAATCCGTGTCACTGGCTGTGCAGCAATAAAGCCCTGCTTGAGAAGAATCTTCCGCTGGTTCCCGGGGCAGGACTTGACGGAGTGAGCCTGAGCTACGGACTTATAGACCAGCAGGTAGCGGGGAAAGTCAGGGACCTTAACCTTGAGCTCTTCACCTGGACCGTTGATGATCCGGCTGAAGCCCTCAGGCTGATACCTCTTGGTGTTAAGGGAATAACAACAAACAGGCCCGGCTGGCTCCGCGAACAGGTCTTTTAATGAATACTGAAGAAGAACAAAACAATCGAATAATACAAAAGGGATGAAAAACCAGTTTACGCGCCGTAGATTTGTAACAAGCGCCGTAGGTGCTGGAACAGGCGCATTAATCTTTCCTCAGCTTTCCCCGCTGACGCTTCAGCGTGAAGGGAATCCGGTAAGGCCGATAATAATTACAAGCCACTCAAACGAGACAGGGAAGCTTGCAATGGATGCAGGATGGGAAGTGCTCAGGGCAGGAGGAAATGCTGTCGATGCCGTTGAAAAGGCCGCCAATGTAATTGAGGCTGACCCGGAGGATACAAGCGTCGGCTACGGAGGCCTGCCCAACGAAGACGGAGTGGTTCAGCTCGATGCTTCATTCATGGATGGTAAGACCTACTCGGCCGGCGCCGTAGCATGTCTCGAAAACATAAAAAATCCCTCATCTGTTGCAAAGCTTGTGATGCAACGGACCGATCATGTCCTGCTTGTGGGAGCAGGCGCGCTCGACTTCGCAAAGGCATGGGGATTCAGGGAAGAGGACCTGCTCACAGAAAAAGCAAGAAAGATATGGCTCAGATGGAAGGAGGAACTCAGTCCGGATGACGACTGGGGATCGCCGGAGCATCTTCAGAAAATAAGGAAGAAAGAATCATACTACAGGGATTTCCCCGATATCGAGCATCATTACGGCACAACCAATGTACTCGCGATCGATGCCAACGGAGATATTGCAGGATGCACAACTACAAGCGGACTGAGCTTCAAGCTCAACGGACGAGTGGGCGACTCCCCCATTATCGGGGCCGGCCTTTATGTCGACAACGAAGTCGGCGCTGCCGGAGCCACGGGCCGAGGTGAGGATGTAATCAAATCATGTGCATCATACTTCATAGTACTCAGGATGAAGGAAGGCATAGCGCCCCAGAAGGCATGCGAAGAGGCTCTCCGGATGATAATTGACAAATACAAAAAAATAAATCCAGACTTCTATCCCTCGGAGAAATTCGTTGCAATAAACAAGTTCGGAGAATACGGCTGCGCTTCGATGACTGGAAACAGAAATCCTCAGATGTCGGTGATCAGCGGTAAGGGATTCCTCAGGCATGAAGGCATTGTGGCGTACTCCGGAAGGCCATAGGCTTTAGATATCAATATTTCGGGAATAATGTAATTTTTCAGCCTGTCAGACGTTAATATATTTGAAATCATTTGATTATGATGGCTGTACAAACAAAGACAACTATTTTCAGGATGAAGAGGGCTTTTTTTCTTGTGGGACTGTTTCTCCTTGCATCATGTGCCTCGGTCAGACAATCGGGATCGGAGGAAGACTCACTTGTTCTCACGCGTAAATATGTAGGTAACTTTGTTGAATACCGCCAGCATATCCCCGAAAAACTGGGCCAGCCCTATCTGATCTGGATCAAGACTACAATGGACAGCACTTACGGGAAGATTTCAGCTTTTGGCGAAAGATGTGATTTTAAACCGGGAGACAGGCTATATATCAGGAGAAACCAGGTTTCACCCGGTCCAATTTCAACCTACTGGGAATACCAGATTGAATCGGATGACAAACAGGTAGTTTACAAACTGAGTGAATTCCAGCACGACAGGAAAAATCTCATCAAGAGCTGGTTCTAGAAAAAAATCCGGAACCTGAAAACAGGCCCCGGATTGTTGCTTAACATGTATAATCCTTATTGAATAACTGAGGTTATTTCTTCACGACCCTCTTCTCATATAGTTCTTGCCACCCTGTGATATCATCGTTTGGTGCAGGCTGCAGCCTGTCGTCAGCCTTCCTTTCGATCTTGCGGATTACAATATGTCCGTCGCGTTTGCCGGAACCCTTTGTATGCTCCACATAATCGACATAGGCGATAAACCTGTTTATCCTGTTTGGCATCACTTCGGGGGTTCTTATAAAACCAACATCATCGTCCTTCAGCGTGTAGTTATCATGATTTTCCTCCCACACATCCACATAGTATACTATCTTGTCGAGGTCTGCAAACACTGTTTTTCCTTCCGCATCTGTAAATCCTTCGTTGACGCTGTTTTTTTCATTTTCCCAGTCAACGAGCCTGGGGTAAAGGATTACGCTTGCACCCTGTACCGGGTAGTCGTCGAAATATTCGCGGACCTCAATTTCAAGAAGTGTTGGTATCTTAACATCCAGGTCCATAGAAGCAACATCGGTCAGTCCACCGGCCGACCATACCTTCAGAGTTACGTTGTAAACACCCGTGGAGGTGAATCTGTGTATAGGATTCGCTTCGTCGGAGATGTATCCGTCGCCGAAGTCCCATTCAAAATCAGTTGCATTTTCTGATTCGTTTGTGAACCAGACATCCTCCCCGACAACCGGGTCGCCAGGACTTGCTGAGAAGTAGGCTCTCGGTGACATTTCACATGAAACAAGGAAAAGGGGAAGGAGGATCGGGAGAAATATTAGCTTTTTCATGACTCAGTAAATTGAAATACAATTAAACAAATTCAAATTGTGTGCCATATTTAAGACGTACAACCAATACCTTTCGCTGCATAATGAAATAAATATTTTTCTATCTTTGCACTCCAATAAAAAATGAGAAACTGATGATCCACATAACTTTCCCCGACGGATCTGTTAAGGAATACCGGGATGGAACAAGCAGTCTGGAGATTGCCGAACAGATAAGTCCGAGGCTTGCAAAAGAAGTATATTCGGCAACAGTTAACGGAGAATTGATCGATCTCACAAGGCCAATCAACTCAGATTCAACAATTATGCTTCATAAGTGGGACGACGACCAGGGCAGGCACGCATTCTGGCATTCATCAGCCCACCTGATGGCCGAGGCTCTGGAGAGTCTCTATCCGGGGATTAAGTTCGGAATAGGTCCGGCGATTGAAACGGGTTTCTACTACGATGTTGATCCGGGCGAAGGGAAAGTTATAACCGAGAGTGATCTTCAGGTTATAGAGAACCGGATGAAGGAACTCGCGGCTCAGAATCATCCTATTATAAGAAAAGATGTAAGCAAGAAGGAAGCCCTTGGAGTTTTCAGCTCAAAGGGTGATGAGTACAAGGTTGAGCTGATAAGCGAGCTCGAAGACGGAACTATTTCACTTTATACACAGGGAGGGTTTACCGATCTTTGCAGGGGGCCCCACCTTCCATCCACTGAACCGATAAAGGCAATAAAGCTTCTTACTGTTGCCGGAGCATACTGGCGCGGTAACGAAAAGAACAAGATGCTCACAAGGATTTACGGAGTCACATTTCCGAAGCAGAAAATGCTTGATGATTATCTCGCGTTCCTTGAGGAAGCTAAGAAGAGAGATCACCGCAGGATAGGCAGGGAACTTGAACTCTTCACATTTTCCCCGAAGGTCGGGATGGGGCTTCCGCTCTGGATGCCCAGGGGAGCCGAGCTGAGGCAGAACCTTATCAATTTCATGACGAAGGTCCTTAAGAAGAGAGGTTACTTAATTGTTGCCACTCCTCATATCGGGGATGTGAGTCTTTACAAGACATCAGGTCACTACGAAAAGTACGGTAAGGACTCATTCCAGCCCATGTCAACACCACAGGAGGGAGAGCAGTTCATGCTTAAACCGATGAACTGTCCGCATCACTGCGAGATATTCAATGCAACGCCCAAGTCGTACAAGGATCTTCCCTACAGGATGGCTGAATTCGGGACTGTGTACAGGTATGAGCAGAGCGGCGAACTTCACGGCCTTACCCGGGTCAGGAGCTTCACACAGGATGATGCGCATCATTTCTGCAGGCCCGATCAGCTCAAGGATGAGTTCAAGAGTATAATCGACCTTGTTCAGTTCATATTCAAGGCCGTCAATTTCAGTGAGTTCACAGCACAGATATCCCTTCGCGACCCTGACGACAAAAGCAAGTACATCGGAACTGATGAGAACTGGGAAAAGGCCGAAAGGGCAATAATTGAAGCAGCTTCGGAGAAGAAGCTTGTGACGACCGTGGTGCCGGGCGAGGCGGCCTTCTATGGCCCC
>CAZKTX010000120.1:0-7444 GCA_964555805.1 uncultured Rikenellaceae bacterium | reverse complement strand
AGGCACTAAATGTTTTCACAACGGAATAATCCTTATTGTGATTTGCTTTTTAAAATTGTATTTGCAAAGATATATTCTTTATTTTAATTATCAAAATATTTTTTTGTAAAAAACAATATTCTTATCTTTGGAGATAAAAACTAATTAAACACATTATGAAGAACATATTAGGACTTGACTTAGGAACAAACAGCATTGGGTGGGCGCTGGTGAAAGAAGCTGAAAATGATAATGAGAAATCAGAAATCATCAAATTAGGTGTACGTGTAAACCCTTTAACAGTTGACGAACAGCAAAATTTTGAAAAGGGCAAGAGCATTACAACCAATGCCGACCGAACTTTGAAGCGTAGTATGCGCCGAAATTTACAACGCTATAAATTGCGTCGTGAAAATTTAAACGAGATTTTAAAAGAAAATAAATTTATTATCGATGACACTATTTTGTCGGAAAATGGAAATTTCACCACTTTTGAAACCTATCGCTTACGGGCAAAAGCAGCAACTGAAGAAATTACTTTAGAACAATTTGCTCGCGTCCTGTTGATGATAAACAAAAAACGAGGTTATAAGAGTTCTCGAAAGGCAAAAGGAACCGAAGAAGGAACCTTGATTGATGGAATGGAAGTTGCAAAAAAACTCTATAACGAGAATCTCACTCCGGGACAACTATGTTTGCAACTAATCAATGAAGGCAAAAAATACCTACCTGACTTTTACCGTTCCGATTTGCAAACAGAATTCGACAGAATATGGACAAAACAACAAGAATTTTATCCAGAAATACTGGCAGAGGAGTTGCGCGAGGAATTAAGAGGGAAAAAACGTGATGTGGTTTACGCGATTTGTGTAAAGAAATTTGTTTGGAAAGAATCGCATAATGTTTGGAACAACGATGAGGGCATTAATGAACAGGTTGAGAAAGAACATACGATTGTCGGATTCAAACGAAATGGTAACACACAAGAACAAAAAGTAGAAAATTTAGCTTGGAGAGCTAAAGGACTTACAGAAAAGTTGCATTTAGAAGAATTAGTTGTAGTATTGCAGGAAATAAACGCAAAAATTAATGGTTCGAGCGGCTATCTTGGCGCAATATCCGACAGAAGCAAAGAACTCTACTTCAACAAACAAACAGTGGGGCAATATCAAATGGCAGTTTTGGAGAAAAATGCAAATGCAAGTCTGAAAAACATGGTTTTCTATCGTCAGGATTATTTGGATGAGTTTAATACCATTTGGGATAAACAAGCTGAGTTTCACCAAGAATTAACACCTGAATTAAAACAGGAAATCCGCGATGTAGTCATTTTCTATCAAAGAAGTTTGAAATCACAAAAAGGACTGATTAGTTTTTGTGAATTTGAAAGCCGACAAATAGAAGTAGAAAGAGATGGAAAAAAGAAAATAAAAACAGTTGGCAGTCGTGTTATTCCTCGCAGTTCACCTCTGTTTCAGGAATTTAAGATTTGGCAAGTTTTGAACAATATTGAGGTTTCCATTAGTGGGAAAAAGATTAAAAGAAAAAAGAAAAACGATGGAGTAGGCAACCTTTTTGCAGAAACGGAGGATGCCCTTGAATTAGAAGGAAAAAGAACACTATTTCAAGAGGAAAAAGAACTTTTGGCAAAAGAACTTACTATTAAAGAAAAGCTTAGCAAAACCGAAATTCTGAAATTATTGTTTGAAAATCCACAAGAATTGGATTTGAATTTTAAGGAGGTACAAGGTAATACTACACAAGCAAAACTCTTCAACGCATACAAAACCATTATCGAACTATCCGGGCACACATTGGACTTGAAAAAAACTGCTGACACAATCCAGAATGATGTGAAAACAATTTTTAATGGACTTGGTTTTGCCTCAGATTTTTTAACATTCGATTCCGACAGTGAGAATTTGGATAATGAACCGATGTACAAACTTTGGCATTTATTGTATTCATTTGAAGGCGACAATTCCAATACCGGAGATGAAAATTTAGTCAATAAGTTGATATCCGATTATGGTTTCGATAAAGATTCTGCAAAAATATTGGCCAGTGTTAATTTCCTTGACGACTATGGTTCTCTTTCTGCAAAAGCCATTCGAAAAATTCTTCCACATTTGAAAGAGGGAAATGGCTTCGATGTTGCTTGTTTATATGCAGGCTACGAAAAACACTCTAAATCTTCATTAACCAAAGAAGAAGTCGAAAACAAAGTTTTGAAGGATAAATTGGATATTCTCCCTAAAAACTCTCTTCGAAATCCGGTAGTAGAGAAAATTCTCAATCAAATGATTAATGTAATTAACACAATTATTGACACTTACGGGAAACCTGATGAAATACGGGTAGAATTGGCACGTGAATTAAAGAAAAACGCCAAAGAACGCGAAGAACTCACAAAGTCGATATCCGACAACACCAGAGCACATGAAGAATACGCTAAAATTCTAACTAAACCTATCTCCGAAGGTGGTCAGTTTGGTTTGCTGAGAGTGAGCCGTACAGATATTGTGCGTTACAAACTGTGGTTAGAACTGAAAGCGATAGGCTATAAAACACCTTATTCCAACACCTATATTTCCCCGGCAAAACTATTTACCGGAGAATTTGATATTGAACATATCATTCCGCAAGCACGATTATTTGATGATAGTTTTTCAAATAAAACACTCGAAAGACGCGATGTTAATATTAAAAAAGGTAATCAGACCGCGTTTGATTTTGTGAAAGAAGAATATGGAGAAGATGGATTGCAGGAATACTTAAACCGAATTGAAGTGCTATATAGCACCAAAAGTAGAGAAAACGCCGATGAGGAAACTAAAACTGCCGGAACAATATCCAAAACCAAATATAACAAACTAAAAATGACGGAAGCGGATATTCCCGATGGGTTTATTGAACGAGATTTGCGAAACACACAGTATATTGCAAAAAAAGCATTGTCGATGCTAAACGAAATTACTCGCAGGGTTGTGGCAACAAGCGGTTCGATAACCGATGAGCTACGTGAAGACTGGCAATTAATTAACATTATGCAGGAATTAAATTGGGACAAATACGAAAAACTCGGTTTAACTGAAATAATTGATGTAGAAGATAAACAAAATGAAGGCAATATCCATAGAGTCCGCCGGATTAAAGACTGGACAAAACGCAACGACCACCGCCACCATGCTATGGATGCTTTAACAGTTGCCTTCACCAAAGATGTTTTTATTCAATATTTCAACAATAAAAATGCAAGCTTTGTTGCAAATTCTAATGAATATGCGATTAAAAGCAAGTATTTTGAAAACGGAAGGGCAATTCCACCAATGCCCCTCAACGAATTTCGTGCAGAAGCAAAGAAACACTTGGAAGACACTTTAATTTCGATAAAAGCAAAAAACAAGGTGGTAACAAGTAACATTAACATTAGCAAAAAGCTCGGAAATACAAACAAAAAAGTTCAGCAAACACCACGCGGGCAACTGCATTTGGAAACAGTTTATGGCAGTCAGAAACAATACGTAGTAAAAGAGGAAGCCGTAAACGCTAAATTTGATGCCGATAAAATAGCATGTGTAACAAAAACAAGATACAGAAACGCTTTGTTGGCAAGATTGCAACAATTTGACAACGATGCAAAAAAAGCTTTTACAGGTAAAAATTCATTATCAAAAAATCCGATTTGGTTAGATGCAGACAAAACGATTTCCGTGCCCGAAAAAGTAAAAACAGTTTCATTCGAAACGGCTTATACCATTCGAAAAGCTATTTCACCCGATTTGAAATTAGACAAGGTTATTGACAACAAAATAAGACAGATTCTTCAAAAACGATTAGACCAGTATGGTGGAAATACAAAAATTGCTTTTTCTAACCTAGAAGAAAATCCGATTTGGCTCAACCATGAAAAAGGCATTACTATTAAACGTGTAACAATATCCGGTATTAGCAATGCAGTGGCATTACATACTAAAAAAGATAAAGAAGGACTTCCTGTTTTAAACAAGGAGGGAAAAGAACAACCGACCGATTTTGTTAATACCGGCAACAACCACCATGTAGCCGTTTATCGCAAGCCTGTTTTGGATAAAATGGGACAAATTGAAGTTGATGAAAATGGAGAAATAAAATATGAATTAGAAGAAAATGTTGTTTCGTTCTTCGAAGCTGTTGCACGTGTAAATGCAAGATTGCCGATTGTTGACAAAGAATACAAGCAGGCAGAAGGTTACGAATTTCTGTTTACTATGAAACAGAATGAATATTTTGTCTTCCCTAAAAAAGAAATGCGAGAAACGGTTAATGAAGAAACGGGAGAGCTTACCGAAGAAGAAGTTATAACTTTTAATCCGAAAGATTACAGCGAAGATTGGTTTAAAAATCCGGAGAATTATGCAATGATTAGCCCAAATTTGTTTAGGGTGCAGAAGTTTTCTTTCAAGAATTATGTGTTTCGACACCATTTGGAAACGTCAATCAAAGATATAAGTAGTACTTTAAGAGGAATAACTTGGTCTGATTTTAGAAGCTCGAAAGGACTTGACCAAATTGTCAAAGTCCGTATAAATCATATTGGAGAAATCGTGTCTATTGGAGAGTATTAACGAAAACAACAACTCATTATGTCCAAACTCGCACTCAAAAAAGAACTTCAACGCTTAACAAAAGAGCAATTGGTAGAGCAAATTCTCGATTTGTACGATAAAAATAAAGCGGTGAAGGAGTTTTACAATTTTTATCTGAATCCGAATAACGAAAAAGAATTGACTGAAAAGTACAAGAAAATTATCCAAAAGGAATTTGGATGGATAAATCCAGAACGCGCCGGTTTAAAATACTCCTTTGCGAAGCGGGCTATTTCCGGTTTTAACAACCTACAGCCCTCGCCCGAAGCCATGGCGGATGTGATGCTTACATTGCCCGATTGTGCCTGCCGGTTTACTTATGAATATGGTGACAGTGAATAATTCTACTCACGGGGTGGACTCTACTCACGGGGAGACTTTGAGTCACCCCGTGAGTAAAACTAAAAAATAACGCCAAAATGCACTTCGAAACAGGAGATATTTATCACATTTACAATCAGGGAAATAATCGGCAACGGATATTCTTTGAGCGGGAAAACTATCTGTTTTTTCTCCGAAAGATGCGCGAACACCTGCTACCACACGTTAATATTTTGGCTTATTGCCTAATGCCGAATCATTTCCATTGGATGGTAGAAATTGTCTCCACGCATACTCATACTCATACTCATACTCACGGGGTGACTCAAAGTCACCCCGTGAGTAATCACCCCGTGAGTAACGCGAATAAACCAAGGATACTAAATGACAGTATAGCAATCCTGCTGCGTTCAGACACTCGAGCAATAAACAAACAGCAAAATCGTTCGGGAAATCTATTTAGAGAAGCAACCAAAGCCGAATGCCTAACATATACAAACGGCATAACACCTTCATTCTACAACACGGAATTTGGCACTCGAATCAATGCGCATTATTCTGAAGATGAATACTTGCAAATATGTTTCAATTACATCCATCAAAATCCGGTAAAAGCGGGATTGGTGAATAAGCCAGAAGATTGGGAATTTTCCTCATTTAAAGATTGTTTCGGTTTGAGAAACGGAACGCTTGTTGATAAAAAAAGATGCTGCAAGCTGAAGTTAAATTGCTCACGGGGTGACTGGCAGTCACCCCGTGAGTAAATGCAAGTGAGAGCGCGACTTCAAGTCGCACTCCCACTTCACCTCACCTGATAACAATTTCTAAATCCTTACATTAGACAGTATTACCATGATAAAAAAGACACTTTACTTTGAAAATCCCGCTTATTTAAGTATAACAAATAAGCAGTTGGTTATCAGGTTTCCCGAAGTGGTGAAGAATGAAACTTTGCCGGAATCGTTCAAGCGGGAAGCCGTAAAAACCATTCCTATTGAAGATATCGGTATTGTGATTTTGGACAACAAACAGATTACCATTACGCATGGGTTGCTCGAAGCGTTGCTGAACAACAATGCTGCTGTAATAACCTGCGGAAGCAATCGTATGCCCATAGGCCTACATCTGCCGTTGGAGGGAAATACGACACAAAGCGAACGTACACAGGCACAAATAGAAGCTTCACTTCCACTCAAAAAACAACTTTGGCAGCAAACCATTCAGGCAAAAATCACAAATCAAGCCAACGTGCTTAACGCCTGCCGCGGAGAAACTGTAAAAAACATGCTATCTTGGGCGCGCGATGTGAAGAGTGGCGACAGCGACAACCTCGAAGGGCGTGCGGCGGCTTATTACTGGGCGAATATGTTTCCAAAGATAGATGGATTTCGCCGCGGACGCGAAGGCATACCACCCAACAATTTACTGAACTACGGCTATGCCCTACTTCGCGCCATACTTGCACGCTCGCTGGTAGGTAGCGGATTGTTTCCGGCGCTGGGTATTCATCATCACAATCGTTACAATGCTTATTGTCTTGCCGATGACATGATGGAGCCGTACCGTCCTTTTGTGGATAAATTGGTGGTAGAGATAGTTGATAGCGGCGAAAGTTATCAGGAACTTTCCAAAAATATAAAGATGAAATTGTTGAATATTCCAGTGCTTGATGTTGTAATTAATGAGCAACGCAGTCCACTGATGGTGGCTGCGCAACAAACTACCGCATCGCTTGCCCGGTGCTATCTGGGTGAGATAAGGAAAATTTCGTATCCTGAGTTTGAAAAATCATGAACCGCTTCAGTGAATATCGTATTATGTGGGTACTCGTCTTTTTTGATTTGCCGACAGAAACCAAAAAGGAGAAGAAGGCATACAGTGAATTTCGGAAAAAATTGATCAACGATGGGTTCACCATGTTTCAGTTTTCGATATATCTGCGGCATTGCGCCAGTCGCGAAAACGCCGACGTACATATCAAAAGGGTAAAAAACAACCTCCCGCCACTGGGGAATATCGGGATATTGTGTATCACCGACAAACAATTTGGTCAAATGGAACTGTTTCAAGGGAAAAAAGAACAGAAGGTAAACACCCCTTATCAACAATTGGAGCTATTTTGACAGAATTAAAAAATCCCGCCACAAGAGCGGGATTTTCAATTACAAACAACTTGAATTTCTTTTCAAATCTTCGACGCAATCCGGTAATATTCAAAGCATTACACACATCGTGTTGTTTATAACGTCAAAGATACAATTTTTGAAAGCAAATCACAACTTTCATAATTGTGTAAAGCAACTTCCATTTGTTGTTTATAACGTCAAAGATACAATTTTTGAAAGCAAATCACAACTGGAAAGAATTTGGCGAATTTGCTCATGTCGTTGTTTATAACGTCAAAGATACAATTTTTGAAAGCAAATCACAACGGCTTATCCGCGCAAAATCACCCCCCGTCCGTTGTTTATAACGTCCAAGATACAATTTTTGAAAGCAAATCACAACTCGTTGAA
>CAZKTX010000119.1:0-7602 GCA_964555805.1 uncultured Rikenellaceae bacterium | reverse complement strand
CGTCTGGTGAATATCTGCACGCCTTTATGCTGTTTCTACGTCCCTTCGTCTCTTCGTCTCTTCGTCTCTCCGTCCCTTCGTCTCTCCGTCTCTTCGTCTCTCCGTCCCTCCGTCTCTCCGTCTCTTCGTCTCCCTTTCTTCCCCTCTCTTTTTCTTTTCTTATTTATTCTCTATCTTAGCTGATCATTTTTCGAAAATGGCCCTGAACTATATCTGGATCGCATTCTTCCTAATCGGTTTCATCGTTGCTCTCGGTCAGCTGATATTTTCCGGCAATACAGCGATATTCAACGACATGATTAACTCCACCTTTGCCAGTGCAAAGACGGGCTTCGAGATATCGCTTGGGCTGACCGGCGCCCTTACCCTATGGATGGGACTTATGAAGGTGGGTGAAAAAGGCGGAGTTGTCGGGATGCTGGGAAGACTTTTCGGCCCTTTCTTCGAAAAACTTTTTCCGGAACTACCCAAAGGCCATCCTGCATACGGATCCATGATTCTGAATTTTTCCGCAAATATGCTGGGGCTCGATAATGCAGCCACGCCGATGGGACTTAAGGCAATGAAGGAAATTCAGGATTCAAATCCTAAAAAGGATACTGCCTCGAACGCGCAGATAATGTTCCTTGTCCTGAATGCCTCCGGACTGACAATAATCCCTGTAAGCATAATGGTCTACAGGACTCAGCTCGGAGCGGCGAATCCGGCTGATATATTCATACCAATACTGATCGCCACCTATGCAGCGACTCTTGTGGCTATGATAAGTGTAGCCGTTGTTCAGAGGATCAATCTTTTCGATAAGGTGATCATTGCTTATCTGGGCGGTCTCACAGCAATAATTGCCGGGATTATATATTACTTCAGCACCCTCCCCAAGGAACAGATAGCCAATGTATCGACCTTTGCAGCAAACTTCATCCTCTTTACAATAATAATTCTTTTCATCGTGCTGGCCCTTGTGAAAAAGGTGAATGTATATGATGCATTCATTGAAGGGGCGAAGGAGGGATTCGGTGTGGCGATAAAAATAATACCCTTCCTTGTGGCTATTCTGGTGGCAATCGGGATATTCAGGGCTTCGGGCGCCATGGATTTTATAATCAAAGGCTTTGAGCAAAGTTTTGCCTGGCTGGGTTTCGACACCCGCTTTACAGGAGCACTTCCCGTAGCTTTTATGAAGCCTCTGAGTGGCAGCGGGGCAAGAGGCCTGATGATCGACGCCATGACAACATACGGAGCCGATTCCTTCATGGGCCGGCTTGCATGCACCCTCCAGGGAGCAACTGATACAACATTTTATATTATTGCGGTCTATTTCGGTTCGGTGGGTGTGAAGAATACCCGCCATGCCGTTGGCTGCAGCCTGCTGGCTGATCTGGCAGGTGCCGTAACTGCAATACTTGTCGCTTATCTGTTCTTTGGGTAAAACCGAATGAGGCACGCTAAGGTTCACTAAGTAAATTCGTTTAGATCTCAACCGCAAAAACGTTTAACTTTAATATACATGTATGAAAAAAAATCTAACCCTTTCGTTATTTTTTATTTTTTTAGTATCCTGTAATCAGTCTCCTCAAAAAGTAACCGGATTACACGAATCTGAAATAATTTCAATTGATTCAGCAGAAGTGACAAACGATTTCTACGACAATACTGAAACTTTCAACCTGCCTTTGCCTGAACTTATTATAGACGGGGAGATTGCCAATCCGGGGAAAGTTGATTTTTCATCGCTGGCCCGGCATTCAGTTATTGTTAAGGAAACTCTGCTCAATCCGGAGGGGGGCGACCGGTTTATCGGAGCATACAGATACGATGGATATTCCCTTTTCGATATTCTTAAAAACAGTAAAGTCAAGAAATCAAATGCTGAAGAATTCAACTCAGTTATCGACCTCTTTGTTGAAATTGAAAATGCTGCAGGAGAAAAGGCTGTCTTCAGCTGGGGAGAAATCTTTTATCCAAACAACCTCCATAAAATACTCATTGCCGACAGGGTCTCACGGATTGTTCCTTCAAAGACAAAGGACCTCTGGATACTGCCCGGCGAAGGCAGGATTGTAGCTGGCAATGATCTTATTACTGAAAGAAATATATCCTCGCCTGTCAGAATAACCGTTAGGTCATTCCCCAAATCATTCGCTGTTGAACAGGGAATGTCGCCCATGTTTTCAAAACAGATAACACTTTTTGTTAACGGATCTCAGGCCGGAATTATAGCCGATTATCCGGCTGGCGTACAGGAGACTACATTTAACACAATTTTCTACGGCAGGGGTAAAGGTATTCACAGCACGGAACCTTTCAGAGGGGCTATGCTGAAGGATGTCCTGGCACAGTTTTTTTCATTTGATCGCAACAACCTGCGATCAGGTATCATGTGCATCGCTGCGGAGGATGGCTACCGGAGCGCCGCGTCATTTTCCGAGATCTTCAACAGGAACGATCAGCAGGAACTCCTTCTCATAAAAACAGAGCAGGGAGAGGATGGCGGGCTGTTCAGGCTCTTCCCTGCCTGCGATTTCTTCTCCGACAGGGCAATAAAATCAGTAAAGGAAATACACCTCGGTTTCTGATTCACCTTTGCCATGAATCCTGCCCTGATCTCACTGCTTGTACTTGCATCAATAATACTGATAATTGCGCTGACAACAAGGTTCAGGCTGCACGCCTTCATGGCTCTTTTCATTGTTTCACTTCTCCTTGCCGCCGTAACACTTCCTGCCGGTTCGATTATAAAGACAATGAAGGAGGGATTCGGAAGTACTATGGCCTCAATCGGATTTCTCATAATTTTCGGAGCAATGATTGGAGTCGTTCTCGACAGGACAGGAGCTACACTAAGCATTGCAGGCTATATTCTTTCGAAAACGGGGGAGAAGAAAAGTCCTGTTGCGCTGGGTATAACAGGATTCATCACCGGACTCCCCATTTTCTGTGATTCTGGGTTTATCGTGCTGAGCGGACTTGCCAAATCGCTCAGCCGGAAATCAGCTGTTTCAATGCCCTTTATGGCAACTGTTCTTGCAACCTCGCTTTACTCGGTTCATTGCCTTATTCCTCCTCATCCCGGCGCCCTGGCTGCGGCGGGGATTGTAAATGCCAATATCGGTTACCTGATTATGGCAGGAATCCTGTTCGCCATTCCGGGGGCCGTTTCAGCCTGGTTATGGAGCGCCTGGGCATCGCGGAAATTCAAGGCATCATCTCCCTCTCCGGATATTGCGGAGGCGGATACTTTACAGCATAGACCCCCAGATGTTGTTCTTTCAGTTCTTCCAATTGCTGTACCTCTTCTGCTCATTACAGCCAAATCTCTGACCGGACTGTTCGACACTGACGGATCATCAATAATAACAAAGGTATTCGAACTCCCGGGCGAACCTGTAATCGCACTTTTTATAGGGGTTCTGTTTTCTCTTATCTTAATGAAAAACAAATCGATAACTATATTGAATACCGTTTTTGCCGATGCAATTCTTAAGGCCGGTCCGATATTGATAATAACCGCGGCGGGAGGAATGTTTGGGATTGTGATACGATCAACCGGGATCGGAGAGATACTTGGCGGACAACTGGCCGGAAGCGGAATGGGTCTTTTGATTCCCTTCCTTGTGGCAGTATTAATGAAGACTGCCCAGGGTTCTTCGACTGTCGCAATAATAACCTCTGCATCAATTCTGGCTCCAATGCTCGAGATGCTTGGATTGGGATCCGAATGGGGCAGGGTGCTTGCAATGCTTTCAATGGGTGCCGGGTCGATGATAGCATCGCATGCAAATGATTCATATTTCTGGGTTATTACAAATTTCTCCGGCATTAAGGTGGGAGATACACTCAGGGTTTATACAACATCAACAATAGTGATGGGAACAGTTGTTTTTGCCTGCGTATGGCTGGTTTCATTGTTTGTTCTGTAATTTTAGAGTTATGAGAAACAGGGATGCTGCGAAACAGATATTTCTTGCCGGTGTTAAAAGCGTGCTTCCGGAGAAGCTTATTACTGATATTCTCAGCCTTAATGGAGATGTGCTTGTTGCAGGCGGCAATGAGGTATCCCTGGGAAGAGTTGAAAATATCCTGGTAATAGGGGCAGGCAAAGCCAGCGCCGCAATGGGACATTATGTGGAATGCATTCTGGGTGACAGGATTAGCGGCGGCCACATTGTTGTCAAGTATGGTCACTCTTGTCTTCTCAAAAAGATCAAAGTCACTGAAGCGGGACATCCTCTGCCCGATGCAAATGGATTCAAGGCTACAAGCGATATAATTGAAATAGCAGCCAGGGCATCCGGGAACGATCTTGTGATCTGTCTTATATCGGGAGGAGCTTCGGCATTGCTTACTGATCTGCCAGGGGGATTACTTCCAGAGGAACTATATATTGTGAATAATCTTCTTGTCAGAAGCGGCGCCACAATTAGTGAGATAAACTGTGTCAGAAAACACCTTTCCTCGGTAAAGGGAGGGCAGCTTGCAAGGACAATACGGCCTGCACGTCTCATCACGCTCATTATTTCGGATGTGATTGGAAATCCCCTCGACGTAATCGGATCCGGACCGACAGTACCTGATACAACAACATTTACCGATGCGCTTGCCGTAATTGAAAAATACAACCTTACAGGGGACGTGACACGGGGAGTGCTTAATTATATCCGCGATGGATGTGCCGGCTATCATCCCGATACACCAAAGTCTGGCGACCTGATCTTTGAAGGTACCATGAATGTGATTGCCGGAACTAACCAGGCCGCACTCAGAGCCTGCAAAAATGAGGCGGTAAAACTGGGTTTCAGGTCCTATATTATCGATACCGGACTTGAGGGAGATGTGGATACTGTTTGTGAATCAATACTGAACACTGCAATTTCATTCCGGAACAATAATGATATTCCAAAACCAGCCTGTCTTCTGTACGGAGGAGAAACAACTGTGCGGGTGACCGGCGACGGCTCCGGAGGCAGGAACCAGCACCTGGCTCTTTCGGCTGCAATCAAGCTTAAGGACATACCGGGAATTACAATTCTTTCTGCCGGGACTGATGGCAGCGACGGCCCCACAGACGCTGCCGGAGCAGTTGCTGATTCGGATACTTACAGAGAAGCCTCTTCAAGGAATGAGGATCCTTTAAATTATCTTGCCGATTTCAATTCCTGGAACTTCTTCAGGAGGGTCGGCGGATTGGTTACAACCGGTCCTACTTATACAAATGTAATGGATATTGTGGTTGTAATCGTGGAATGATCTCCCGTATGATTTTATTATATTTGTCTTGAAACCCGTGCTGCCAAATCCGGCCCGGAAATACTGTCAATAAATGAAAGCCCTTGTTCTGGAGGAATATAATAAGCTGGTTTACAAAGACGTACCTGAGCCGGATGTATTGCCGGGCGAGGTTCTGATCAGGATCAAAGCATGCGGCATCTGCGGATCGGATGTTCATGGCCTCGACGGAAGCACAGGAAGAAGAATACCTCCCCTTATAATGGGCCACGAAGCATCAGGAGTTATTATCTCGGCAGGATCTGAGGTTACAGGGTGGAAACCCGGCGACAGGGTGACCTTTGACTCGACAGTATACCCTCTGAATGACTGGTACACCCTCGAAGGAAGGTACAACCTGAGTGATAACAGGGAAGTGATTGGTGTCTCACCTGCTGAGTACAGACGCAACGGGGCTTTTGCCGAATTCCTTGCCGTTCCTCAGCATATACTTTACAGGATCCCAGAATCAGTTTCGTTTGAACAGGCAGCTATGGTAGAGGCGGCAGCAGTGGCACTTCATGCAATCAACGTCGCTTCACTTCATACAGGCGATTCATGTGTTGTTACAGGCTCAGGGATGATTGGGTCATTCCTTATAAGACTGCTGAAAATAGCAGGAGCCGGACAGGTGATAGCCCTTGATAATGACCCCGTAAAACTTGAAAATGCGAAGAGAAGCGGAGCAGCCCATGCATTCAATTCAACTGACGGGGATGCAGTTGAAAAAATTAAACGCCTAACCAGAATGAGGGGAGCCGATGTCTCGTTCGAGGCAGTGGGCAGAAGTGAAACTGTAAACCTGGCAATCGGTTCTGTAAGGAAAGGCGGAACAGTCGTTCTTGTAGGCAATACCTCAAAGACAATCGAATTTCCTCTTCAGAAGGTAGTTACATCCGAACTGAAAGTTTTTGGAAGCTGCGCCATCAGGGGAGAGTATGACGCCATCCTCACCCTGATGAGTGACGGGCGCCTGGATGTAACCGACATGATTTCAGCCGTGGTTCCTCTCTCGGAGGGCGCCGAATGGTTCAGGAAACTATACAATAAAGAGGGTGATCTTAACAAAGTGATCCTGGTACCTTAAAAATTTCTTATGAAGCAGGAAAGGATTTTTAATGTCTCAATTGCAGGATGCGGTAAGGTTGCCCATTTGCATGCAAAGGCAATCCATAATATACCCACTGCACGTCTGACAGGTGTTTGGAGCAGAACACAGGCAACGGCAAAGGATTTTGCATCCCTTTATAAAACAAAGGCTTATGCGGATATCACAACTATGGTAATCGAAAATGAAACCGACCTTGTAATCATCTGCACACCTCATCCATTCCATAGGCATCCCGCCATTGAAGCTTCCGATGCCGGGGCCAATGTGCTTGTTGAGAAACCACTGGCTTCCGATCTTGGAGATTGCGATGCGATAATCAATGCCTGCAGGATCAGAAATGTCAAACTCGGTGTTGTTAGCCAGCGAAGGTGGTACTCACCTTCAATGAGAGTGAAGCAGGCAATCAACGACGGAAAGATAGGAAAGCCCGTTCTGGCAACAGTAACAATCCTTGGTTGGCGCGATAAAGCTTACTATGATGCTGATGCCTGGCGCGGTACATGGAAGGATGAGGGGGGAGGAGTCCTGATTAACCAGTCTCCCCACCAGCTCGACCTGATGCTCTGGTATATGGGAGATATCGATGAGGTATACGGCCTCTGGCGAAACCTTAACCATCCTTATATCGATGTTGATGATACGGCCCTGGCGATCGTTAAGTTCAGGAGCGGGGCGATTGGAAATATCCTTGTGAGCAACTCTCAGAAGCCGGGCTTATTCGGGAAAGTGCATGTTCACGGCGAAAACGGGGCTTCCGTAGGAGTGCAGACCGATGGAGGTGCAATGTTCATAGCTGGCAGATCGGGCGTTGCCGAACCTCCTGTAAATGACATCTGGACCGTACCCGGAGAGGAAAATATGCTTCCACTTTGGGTTAAGGAGGATACTGAGATTTTCAGTAAATATGATCCTACTGTGTACTACATGCAGTGCCAGATAGAGGATTTCCTGAAAGCGATCGGAGATGATACCGAGCCAACTGTCACTGGTGAGGCTGGAAGGAAGACAGTTGAACTTTTTTCAGCTATCTACCGTTCAACCCGCTACAATGCACCGGTCAGGTTCCCTTTAAAGCCTGAATCAAGCTTCGACGGACGAGGAAACCTGCCCTGAGTAAAGTTTATTGACTAACAATTAACAAGTAATTACCAGTTGGCAGTTGGCAGTCAGCAGTTGGCAGTCAGTGACCAACAACCAGCAACCAGCAACCAGTAACCAGCAACCAG
>CAZKTX010000118.1:0-7738 GCA_964555805.1 uncultured Rikenellaceae bacterium | reverse complement strand
TTCAATTTTTCTGACTTCAAAAACAATGATCCGCTGGGCAAAAGGCGGATATCCCGAGATAGATAACGTAAGGAACAGCACAAACGGAGATCACGCGGGTGGAGCTGTGGCGGATCTTAAACGAACCCTTTCTCAGCTGTTCGGCAACGACGACGGTACATATCCGGAAGGAGCCTACATAAACATGATGCTGATTCACAACATCACAAATCCCGAGGAAGTTGACGTGGTGTTCAAAGGTCTTGAAACACCGCTTGACGTGAACGATAACTTTGGCGCACTGGTTGCACTGCGTGATTACAGGGACGGCACAAACATTACCGGATTGAACCCGAAAAATGAGAAGCTGATAAGGCATTTAGGCTTTTCAGGCCACTACAGCGCTCCGGTTATGATCGACATGATACAACGCGATAAGTGGGATTTGTTTGACGGAATGCTTGTTGCAATCAATGTAAACGACAGACGCTACCTAAACATGCAGTATAACGTGATACCGGTGGCACAGGCCAGGAATATCGGGATTATTGCAATGAAAGTCTTCTCCGACGGAACAATGTACACAAAGGAACCGGGATGGTCGAACAAGCCTGAAGACGTTGTCACATTCGTTGGAACCGAAAAAGTTCCAAGCCGCCCTCTCATCGAATATGTCCTTACAACACCCGGAATTCATACTCTGATTATAGGCACCGGCCACATTGACGACGATCCGCTTAAGTGCCAGCTTGTTCAGAATTACTATGCCTCTCAGATCGCACCGGACGCACTTAATGAAAGCCAGAGACGCGAACTTGAAAAAATAGGAGAAAAAGCACGGAACGGCGAGACAAATTACTTCCAGCTGCCCGACAGCGGCCTCACTCCTCCCGGAAATGCCCGGATTGCCAAATCTGATAAAATAAAGCTTAGCTGGGATACAAGCTATGCAGGAAATGAACCAATTTCACATTATGACATTGAAGGTGACGGAACAATTATAGGAACTGTCAGGCATGTACCCCAGACTACAAAGGATCCGTTTACATTTGATGCCGCAAAGGGTAAGAAATTCAGGATCATTGCAGTAGATGCGATAGGACGGAAATCGGAAACAGCCATACTGACAGTCTGACCGGGCGAAACAGGAAATTTTTCTTTTGTTTCCCCTTAAATATTGAGATTTCTCGATATATTTAAAAATTCAGATATCTATATTTGTACATGGCAACACGTAGGCAATTCATCAGGATCTCAGCTATCGGGGCAGGAGCAGTAATGGCCGGCGCGGCAGGGTTAAGATTGCTGGCAACACAAAATGGGCAGGCAGGGTCACTGTCGGCAAAGGCAGGTGAGCCGTTCCGCCGGATCCCGACTTACTGCGAGGTGTGTTTCTGGAAATGCGCCGGCTGGGTTTACAGGAATGAAAAAGGGGCAATAAAAAAGGTCATCGGAAACCCTGAAGACCTCAATTGTAATGGCCGCCTGTGTCCCCGCGGCACAGGAGGCATCGGGATGTACTACGATGAAAACCGGTTGCGCACTCCCCTGATACGTACAGAGGAACGCGGCAAACAGTCTTTCAGGGAAGCAACATGGGAGGAGGCTTTTGACTATATAGCGGAAAAAATAAAGAAGATAACAGCCGAACACGGTCCCGAGTGCCTTGCCCTCTTCACACACGGCTCGGGAGGCAAGTATTTCACAAACCTCCTCAAGGCGCTTGGTTCACCCCATATAGCAGCTCCGTCGTATGCACAATGCCGCGGACCCCGTGAAGTGGCCTTTCAGGCTACTTTCGGCGAGACGATCGAAAGCCCCGAAAGGACTGATATACGCGACACAAAATGCCTTGTTCTTATCGGAAGCCACATCGGTGAAAACATGCACAACGGACAGGTCCAGGAGATGTCGGATGCAATCGACAAGGGTGCAACAATAATCACAGTCGACCCCCGCTTCTCGACTGCCGCAGGGAAATCGAAATTCTGGCTCCCTGTTAAACCTGCAACCGACCTCGCCCTGCTTCTTGCATGGATAAATGTAATAATTACCGAAGAGCTATATGATAAGCCGTACGTGGAGAAATATACATACGGTTTTGAATATCTTAAGGAACACGTTAAGAACAACACCCCGGAATGGGCTTACGGCATCACAACAATCGATCCGACAGTGATCCGTGAAACCGCCCGCGAAATGGCCAACGCTTCCCCTGCAGTAATAATTCACCCCGGACGACATGTGGTCTGGTACGGTGACGACACCCAGAGGCTAAGGGCTGTAGCAATTCTTAACGCCCTCCTGGGTTCCTGGGGACGAAGGGGAGGATTCTTCAGTCCTGAAACCTTCGAACTGCCCGAACCCCAGCATCCTCCGTATCCGACGCCGAAAAGATCGTGGAGAACTGAGTTTCCCGACCTGTATAAGCTGGCCGATACTGTACTTGCAAACGGCGTATGCGATGCCACGGTGCCTGATCCCAGTCGCCACTGCCAGTTCCAGGGATGGATAGTGAACGGAACAAATCTAATCGAGACTCTTCCCAACCAGGCAAACACTCTTCAGGCTATCCAGGCCCTCCAGCTTCTTGTTGTGATCGATACAATGCCGATGGAAATAACAGGCTGGGCCGACGTGGTCCTGCCCGAATGCACTTATCTTGAACGCTATGACGACATCAGAACCGGACCTCACCGGAAACCCCAGATAGCCCTCAGAGCACCGGCTGCAGAACCAATGTATAATACAAAACCAGCATTCTGGATGGCCCGGGAACTGGCAAAGAGACTGGGAGTGATTGAATACTTCCCCTTTGAGAAAATTGAGGACCAGCTAGACTGGCAGCTGAAACAGGTTGGAAGCAGCCTCGAAGAAATGATGCGTCTGGGTGTAAAAACTTTTGAAAGGCAAGCCGACGACCTGTACTTTCAGCCCGGACAGGATGTTGAATTCTACACTCCCACCGGTAAAATTGAACTTTATGCAACAACATTTGCGGATGCAGGTTACGATCCCATGCCAAAATACACTCATCACGAGGAACCACCGCCGGGATACTACCGCCTTAACTACGGAAGAGCGCCGATGCATACATTCAGCCGTACATCAAACAACCCGAACCTGACCGACCTAATGGATGAAAATACACTGTGGGTGAATCCGCGTGTCGCTAAGGAATGGGCATTAACTTCAGGCCAGTACATCCACCTTGTGAACCAGGACGGTAAAAAATCCGAATTCCCGATTAAGGTAAGAGTAACAGAGCGTATCAGATGGGATTCAGTCTACATGGTCCATGGATTTGGTCACGATCAGAAAAAACTGGAGCGATGCTATGGCAGGGGAGCCAGCGATACGAATCTGATCACAAAGGTACTTGTTGATCCAATAATGGGAGGTACAGGCATGAGAGGGAACTTTGTGACCTTTTTGACTGAAACCGCCGGAGAGGAGGTTGCATCATGAGATACGCAATGGCTGTTGATACGAAAAAGTGTGTCGGTTGCAGCGACTGTGTGGTTGCCTGTCAGACCGAAAATGATGTGCCGATAGGTTATTGCCGCGACTGGGTGGTTGAAGTCATGGACGGCACTTATCCGCAGCTTGAGGTGGAGTTGAGATCCGAACGTTGTAACCATTGCGATAACGCTCCCTGTGTCAGATGCTGCCCGACGGGCGCCAGCCACATTGTGGAGGGAGGCGTCGTAATGGTGAAACCAAACAGGTGCATCGGCTGCGGCGCCTGTATCGCCTCATGCCCTTATGACGCACGTTACCCTCATCCAAAAGGGTATGTCGACAAATGCACCTTCTGCATTCACAGGGTCAGGCAGGGAATGCTTCCCGCGTGCGTGGCCGTTTGTCCGACGAAATGCATGTATTTCGGCGATCTTGACGATCCCAACAGTGATGTGAGCAAGGTTTTGAAAAAGCGCAAGCACAAAACCCTTATACCCGAAGCTGGCACTAAACCGCAGTTGTATTTCCTTATCTGAGAAGACAATGAACGAAGAATTGATAATAAGCGGAAGAGAAAACCTGGGGGTTGATCCGCAACTTCAAATCTGGCACTGGCCCATTCCATTATACCTTTTCCTTGGAGGACTTGCGGCCGGAGTGCTTTTCTTTGCAGCATTGTATTACCTGATGGGGAAGGAAAATGAGTTCCGCACCGCCGTGCGCCGCGTTCCGTTCGTGGCTCCGATTGCCCTTGTAATCGGCCTTGCCGCACTTTTTATCGACCTCAGGCACAAGGCCTACTTCTGGCAGCTCTATACGACAATCAGGCTTGAATCCCCAATGTCGTGGGGAGCCTGGACGCTTCTTGTAATTACAACTGCATCCTTTATCTGGTGTGCACTCCATATCAGGGAATTTTTCCCAAACTGGGACTGGAAATACTCATGGCTGAAAGATCTCGAAATCTTTTTCAATAAGCACAAGAAACCGCTTGCCTGGGTGATAATGATCTTTGCAATAATAACCGGTGTGTATACCGGAATCCTGTTATCTGCATTTAATGCCAGACCACTGTGGAACACATCGGTGCTTGGTCCTCTTTTCCTGGCATCGGGACTTTCAGCCGGAGCAGCAACAATAGTACTTTCTTCACGGAACAGTAAGGAACGTTTGCTGTTTACAAAGATCGACCTTATTATTCTCGGAGTTGAACTCTTCCTGATTGTTCACATGTTCATGGGATTCCTTGCAAGCACCCAGGTGCAGATTGAAGCAGCGGGACTTTTTCTCGGCGGCCCCTACACAATGGTCTTCTGGATATTTGTAGTGGTTCTGGGAATTATAATTCCTGCAGTCCTCGACCTTATGGAGCTAAGGGGCTTTCATATCCCCGCCGTGATACCCGGGATCCTTGTGGTGTTCGGGAGTCTGATGTTCAGATTTATTTTTGTTTTTGCCGGGCAGGTCAGCCGGTGGTTATACTGAAATCAACAATAAACACAACAATATGAGCAACAATACAAAAACCGGGAAGAGCAGAAAATACCTCAACCCGTACCTGGGCGGTGTCCTGCTTGGTCTCGTCCTGCTTACGGCTAATTTTGTAGCCGGCAGGGGGCTGGGAGCAAGCGGGGCCGTAAAAAGTGTGGTGGCAACAACAATCCGGGCAGTCGACAAAGACTCGGTCAATACAAATCCCTTTATGGCCGAATATGCCGAATCGCACAGTGGAAGCCCGATGAAGTCGTGGCTTGTCTTTGAGATGCTTGGAGTACTGGTTGGAGGTTTCCTTTCCGGAGCCGTGGCCGGCCGCCTGAAGCTCAAAGTGGAACATTCCCCGAAAATAACATCCCGGCGAAGGCTTATCTTCGCTTTGGCCGGCGGCGTGCTGTTCGGCTTCGGATCACAGCTGGGACGAGGATGCACAAGCGGATCAGCCCTCAGCGGTATGGCGGTCCTCTCAATGGGAGGCTTCATAACAATGATGGCAATCTTTGGCACTGCATACGCGCTTGCATATTTCTTCAGAAGAAACTGGATTTAAAAAGGAGGATAAAATGGGACCACTGGCACCAAATGAACTAATATCGGAAAATACAAATTTTCTGCTTGCATTCTTTATCGGAATAGCCTTCGGGTGGGTGCTCGAAAGCTCGGGATTCTCTTCAAGCCGCAAGCTGGCGGGGATTTTTTACGGGTACGATGCCGTCGTACTTAAGGTGTTTTTCACCGCGGCCATTACAGCAATGCTCGGACTTCTTTTCATGAGCCTCTTTGGCTGGGTCGACCTTGACCTGATATATGTAAATCCGACTTACCTCACTTCAGCCATTGTCGGAGGAGTTGTGATGGGAGCAGGCTTCATAATGGGAGGCTTTTGCCCCGGAACAAGCTTCTGCGGAGCCGCAATCGGGAAAATAGATGCTATGGTGTTCATAGCAGGTCTTTTCATCGGAGTATACGGCTTTGCCTTCACATACGGATGGTGGGAGAAACTCTATCTTGCAAACTATCTCGGTGAACCCAAGGTAAGTGACAAACTCGGCATGTCAGACGGCCTTTTCGGACTTTTTATGATACTGGCCGCCATCGGCATGTTTCTTGTTGCTGAATGGGCTGAGAAAAAATTCCCAAGGGAAGAATACTAAGAAAACAACTAATAAATATATAATTATGAAACAGTTAAAATTGCTTGCACTTATACTTATACCGCTGGGTATAATTATTGCAGCCGTTCCTGCCGACAGGGTCAGCCAGGCGCGTCTTACACCTGAAGAGCTTCTTCAGGAAGCCGGAGCTGGCGTTCAGTTTATCACTCCTGATGCAATAGCCGATATGCTGGTTCAGAAGGATCCGTCCCTTCGCCTGATCGATGTGAGGACACCTGAGGAATTTGATGTGTACAGCATGCCCGGAGCTGTCAACATTCCGCTCAGCAATCTCCTGGCTGCGGAATATAAGGATATCCTGAACCAGGATGCCTATGTAAATGTTTTTTATTCAAATGGTTCGGCGTATGCCAACCAGGCATGGATGATAACCAGGCAACTGGGTTATGAAAACAATTTCGTGCTCGAAGGAGGACTGAATTATTGGTTCGGAAATATTCTCTCTCCTCAGGAACCCACGCAAACAAGTCCCGATGAGGAATTCGCCAGGTACGATTTCCGCAAAAGCGCTGCTGCGGCTCTCGGTGGCGGAGGTGTCGTTTCAACTGATGCAGCATCACCGGCAGTAAAGGCAGTAAAACCTGCCACTACAGCCAAGGCAAAGAAGAAACCTGCGGGAGGTTGCTGAATGTTCAGCTATACGGCCACCTATACCGACCTGTATCAGCTCACCATGGCTCAGGCCTATTTCCTCCATGGTCAGAAGGATAACATAGCTGTCTTCGACTATTTTTTCAGAAAACTGCCCTTTGAAGGAGGATATGCAATTTTTGCCGGGCTTGAAGATATTCTTGACATTCTTCAGGATTTCAGGTTTGATAGCGACGACATTGACTTCCTCAGGGAGCAAGGATTCCGGCCTGAATTCCTGAAATATCTCGGACAGTTCAGGTTTAACGGAACAATCTTTTCCTCGCGCGAAGGAGATATAGTGTTCCCAGTAAGGCCTGTCCTGCAGGTTGAGGCCAAGATAATTGAGGCCCAGATCGTGGAAACAATAATCCTGAACATCCTCAATTTTCAGACTCTTATTGCAACAAAAGCAAGCCGTATGAGGCTGGCGGCAGGAGATAACACACTAATTGATTTTGGCCTGCGCCGGGCTCAGGGACCGGGAGGCTATTATGCAAGCAGAGCCTGTTTCGTCGGAGGCTTCAATGCAACAAGCAATGTTGTGGCCGGCCGTAACTACGGGATTCCGGTGTCGGGAACCATGGCACACTCGTACATTGAAAGCTTTGACGATGAGCTGAAGGCATTCAGCCATTTTGCAGAAGGACAGCCGGACGGATGCGTTCTGCTTGTCGACACTTACGATACCCTTAACAGCGGTCTGCCAAATGCAATTCGCACTGCTAAAATGATGGAAGAGAAAGGACATCGGCTGCTTGGAATCAGGCTCGACAGCGGCGACCTTGCTTATCTCTCCAAACAATGCCGTGTGATTCTCGACAATGCCGGCCTGAACTATGTTAAAATCGCCGCGTCAAACCAGCTCGATGAGCATATCATCAAGAGCCTCCTCGAACAACAGGCTCCCATTGATGTGTTCGGTGTGGGAACAAGCCTTGTTACAGGCGCCCCCGATGCTGCCCTTGACGGTGTTTATAAACTTGCATTTTCAGGCG
>CAZKTX010000117.1:0-7855 GCA_964555805.1 uncultured Rikenellaceae bacterium | reverse complement strand
TCAGGATTATTGAATTCTGCCAGCCATACATCCGGCAGAAGGGGTCTGAAAGCAGTTTTGTACTCTTCGCTTCCCTGGATGCTCAGGGCTCCGATTGTGCTTCCGTGGTAAGCATTACGGAATGAAACGATTTTACCGCGTCCGGTGAATCTCCTGGCCAGCTTGAGAGCGCCCTCAACGGCCTCACTGCCCGAGTTGACGAAATAGGTCGAGCTCAGGGAAGCCGGGAGATGTTTTGAAAGCAGCATGGCATATTTCACCTGCGGGCTTTGGATTATCTCACCGTAAACCATCAGGTGCATATAGGCATCGAGTTGTTCGTGGATGGCATTCACTACTTTGGGGTGCCTGTGACCGGTATTGCTTACCGAGACACCTGAAATCAGATCGAGGTATTTTTCGCCTGAGGGCCCGTACATGAAAACGCCTTCAGCCTTTTCAACTTCAAGGAGTAATGGAGATGGCGAAGTTTGTCCGAGGTATTTCAGGAAAAGCTGTTTGCTTGTATACATCATGCTTTAGCCTGATTATCTGGCCATAACGTTAATATCGTTCAGAAGAGTATCTCTGAATGACTTGCCTACGGGGATGTTCTTTATTGAAGTGCCGACAATTATATCAAGGGAGTTTTCCTTGATAGCCTGGATCATCTTCTTGTTTATTATATAGGATCTGTGAACTCTTATAAAGACTCCTGAGGGCAACTGGTTTTCAATGGCCTTCATAGTAAAATGTATTGTGTATTTGTCAGTGCCGGTTACAAGGGTTACATAGTTCTCAAGGGCTTCAACATATACTATTTCCCTCAGTTTAAGTTTAACCAGCGACGAACCCTTTTTGATGAAGATCTCTTCATCGCCCGATTTTGGCGGCTCCTTTGGCGAGAAATACCGCATCACCTTATCGATAGCCTTGCAGAACCTTGCGTATGATATCGGTTTCAGGAGGAAATCGACTACGTTGAAGTCGAATGCCCTGAGGGCAAACTCCTCTCCGCCTGATACAACAATTACGTTTGGCGGATGGTCGAGACTTCCAAGGAGGTCGAATCCGTCCATCTCCGGCATTTTGATATCGAGGAGAATCAGGTCGACGTCCTTCTGCTTGGAAATCTCATTCCGCGCCGTCACCGGGTCATTATAGACACCGATGAGATTCAGTGAGGAATACTTATTCACATAACCTTCAAGAAGCTTACAACTAAGCTTATCATCGTCGACAATTATACAGTTCATGCTTTCAGATTTGAACCGGGGTTTTCAGATCAAAAATAACAAAAAATTACGCAAATAAAAATTTATCCTTCTAAATAATTCATGTCAGGCAACATTCCTTAAGTTCTGTCAGGGAATAAGTAATTCCGGGAACCAGACCGG
The DNA here is from genome assembly GCA_964555805.1 of uncultured Rikenellaceae bacterium. Lineage (GTDB taxonomy): Bacteria > Bacteroidota > Bacteroidia > Bacteroidales > VadinHA17 > LD21. Next base: position 6,479 of record CAZKTX010000117.1, on the reverse strand, counting down.
CGAGGTAAAAAAAAGGGGGTGCTCTCAAACACCCCCCAGGCAATCTCATTGAATTGGGATTAAAGACCTTTATTAAGTGCTGGAGCCGGTTTGAATTTAACGACTTTCTTTGCAGGAACGTTAAGCTTGGCGTTTGTACGGGGGTTGCGAACAACTCTTGCACTTCTTTTGGTAACTTTAAATGTGCCCATGTTCGGAAGCTGGATTCTCTGTCCTTTCTTCATAGCTTTTCCGAAAGCAGTAACGAATGCGTTTAAAGCTACGCCTGAATCCTTGATTGACAACTTGGATTCTTTGGCAATCTCAGCAATCAAATCTTTTTTTGTCATAATAAACGATTTAAAGGTTAGACCAATGGTTCATGTTGGGTACAAATATATTTTATTTTAGTACACGAGCAAATAAATTTTGTCTATTTTCCCCAAATAGTGCAGGTTTAAGACATAAAATGGGGTATTTTGACAGGGAACAGAGTGAAGCAGAAAAACATCGCAAACGCTCATCTTATGGTCACTTCAGCTATTCAGCAATTATTTAGTGTTAAAATCCTGTTGATAAATAGTCCATCTCTCTGATTATCTGTCAATTCGTATATTTTATCTAAAAATTCGGAAAAATGAAAAAAGTATTATCTTTGCGGCGGACCGAATTCCGCCTTCGCTGAAGCTACGGCGGACAAATTCCACCTTCGCTAAAGCTACGGTGGACGAAGGGAGAAATGGCAGAGCGGTCGAATGCGGCGGTCTTGAAAACCGTTGTCCTGCTATCGTGGGACCGGGGGTTCGAATCCCTCTTTCTCCGCCAAAATCATCATCCCAGACCCGCAGCTTGCTGCGGGTTTTTTGTTTTACCGGAATCTGAGCCATGCTCACATGAGCGAAGAATTCCGGTAAAACAAAAAAAGCCCGGAGGGCGTCTGGGATGATGATTTTGAGGCCTCCCCCAACGGGATCATGAGCTTTGCTCATAATCCATTTCCCCAGGTCCAATCTCTGAGCCATGCTCACATGAACTTTCTATCAGCCATACCCCCCTGATCGGGTTGTTCGTTTTTTTGTTAAGTTTACTTTCTTCATCGATGAAACAACAAGAAATAACGCGAGTATGAAAAGCTATAAATTTCTATCCGGAATCTTGCTTATATTCTGTGCTTTAGTCACAAATCAATCATTTGCCCAGGGCGGTGATCAGATACTCGACGGTATCGGAGAAACAGGTTTGGTTGCCAGGTATCTTTTTAACGGGGATGCAAGAGACTGGTCACGGAATAATCTCCATGGTACAATTCAGGGCTCTGATTTCGGGTTTGTACCTGACAGCCTGTTTGGTAACGTGCTTTCCCTCCCGGGAGACGGCGAAACTTTTATCTCAATCCCGGGCAGAGCTGTGTCCGGGGAGGAATCACTGTCTGTCACCGGATGGATATTGATGCGTTCTGCAAAGACCGGACAGACGTTTTTTGACTTCGGAAAAAACGGCAAGTCTCATTTCTTTGCTTCTCCGGCCGGGACAAGCGGCAATGATGGTTTCCGGGTTCAAATCCTGAATGAATCAGCCATGTTTAGTGCCGGGTCACTTCCGGCAACAATAAATAAATGGAATCATCTGGCTGTCGTAATTGATGCTCCGTCCAAAACCCTGAGTACATATATAAACGGGGTTCGCGTCAGCCAGACAGAGAATTTGGCGGTGGAACTTGAACAACTATTTGATAATAGCTCAGAAGAAAACAATAAGCTCTTCATTGGAAAATCGCTGGGTACTGAAAACACTTATCTGAATGCAAGACTGGCCGATTTCAGGATATACAGAATTCCTTTGAGTGAAAGACAGATCGCACGGATTTATAATATCGCCCTGAAAAAGGAAGAACCACCGGCAAGAAGAAGGCCGGAGCCTGAGCGGAACCTTCCGGTGTTTCCTGAAACAACTCCTCAGTCATACAATGCATTCCTTACAAGCGTTCCGGAAATAAGCGTGGAGACAACGGCCGGATTTCTTCCAGGGTTGCCCCGGTTCGTAAAAGGCATCTACAGGGATAATTTTGCCGGGCCCGATGTAAGAGTAATCTGGCCGGCTCCTTCTGACAACAGTCAGGTGCTTTCCCCTGGGATATACACTATAACAGGAAGAATTGCAGGATCAGGACTGCAGCCGGTGGCGAGGGTGACAGTGAAGGAAGCTGAAGTGAAATCCTCCCCCGATCGCACCCTCGAAACTTTTGATCTCGACCAGGTTACATTAAATACTGATATTCATGGTCACGAAACTAAATTTATCCAGAACCGTGATAAATTTTTGACAGGCCTCGCAAAGACAAATCCTGACAATTTTCTTTATATGTTTCGTAATGCCTTCGGGCAGGAGCAGCCGGAGGGAGCTAAACCTCTCGGCGGTTGGGACAGTCAGCAGACCAAGCTGCGGGGTCATGCAACCGGTCATTATCTAAGTGCCATCGCCCAGGCTTACGCAGGTACCGGCTACGATGCATCACTGCGGGCAAATTTCGCCGGAAAGATGGATTATATCGTAAATGCCCTGTATGAATTGTCACAAAAATCCGGACAACCTGAAAAATCAGGAGGAGAATATATATCGGACCCAAAGGCAGTACCTCCGGGTAGCGGTAAATCAGATTTTGATTCGGATCTGAGCGAGACAGGTATCCGGACCGATTACTGGAACTGGGGAAAGGGCTTTATAAGCGCCTATCCGCCCGACCAGTTCATAATGCTTGAAAAAGGAGCGACTTACGGAGGGTCGAATGCTCAGATCTGGGCTCCTTACTACACTCTTCATAAAATCCTTGCAGGTCTGATGGATGTTTATGAGATCAGCGGAAACCAGAAAGCCCTTGATATAGTAAAAGGTATGGGCGACTGGGTCTATGCCCGCCTGAGCCAGGTGCCGGCAGAGACACTGATAAGCATGTGGAACAGATACATTGCAGGTGAGTTTGGCGGAATGAACGAAGCCATGGCCCGGCTTTACAGGATTACAGGCGAACCCCGTTACCTCACAGTTGCACAGTTGTTTGACAATGTAAGATTGTTCTACGGTGATGCCGGACATAATCACGGACTGGCCAGAAATGTGGACATGCTGCGCGGGCTTCATGCCAACCAGCACATACCTCAGATTATCGGGGCACTTGAGATTTACCGCGATTCGGATGCGCCTGAATACTATCACATTGCTGAAAATTTCTGGGAGATCGTCACAAATGATTACATGTACAGTATCGGAGGAGTTGCAGGAGCACGAAATCCAAACAACGCCGAATGCTTTACAGCCCAGCCGGCAACGCTTTATGAAAACGGTTTTGCAGCCGGCGGACAGAATGAGACCTGTGCCACTTACAACATGCTCAAGTTAACAAGCGGCCTGTTTCTCTTTGACCAGAGGGCAGAGCTGATGGACTATTACGAACGCGGACTTTACAATCACATTCTGGCTTCAGTTGCAGAGAATACCCCTGCAAATACTTATCATGTGCCACTGAGACCCGGATCGGTAAAGCAATTCGGCAACGCCGACATGACAGGCTTCAGCTGCTGCAACGGCACGGCTCTTGAGAGCAGCACCAAGCTTCAGAATTCGATTTACTTCAGGCGTGCTGACAACAAGGCTCTGTATGTGAACCTTTTTGTTCCTTCGACATTGAACTGGACAGAAAGGAATATTACCGTGACTCAGACGACAATGTATCCTAAAGAAGACCGGACGCTGTTAACAATAAAAGGAAAGGGAAGGTTCGACCTCAATGTCCGCGTTCCGCACTGGGCCACGAAAGGCTATTTTGTGAAGATAAACGGCAAGGAAGTGAAGATTAATGCGGTGCCTGGAAACTATCTTACCCTGAGCCGCAAATGGAAGAACGGGGATACTGTCGAACTTCGCATGCCGTTCAGGTTCTATCTCGAGCCAGTGATGGATCAGCAGAATATTGCAAGCCTGTTCTATGGGCCGGTTCTGCTGGCGGCACAGGAGCCGGAGGCACGGACTGAATGGCGTAAGGTTACGCTGGATGCCGGAGATATAAACAAGTCGGTCTCAGGTGATCCCTCGAAACTGGAGTTCAGCATTGACGGTGTTGAATTCAAACCATTCTACGAGACATACGGACGTCATTCGGTGTACCTTGATGTTACTCTGAAATAGCGCTGAAACTGTTTTTTCACCTGCTGATTTCAATCCTTTTCTCTCCGCGGTAACTTCGCAGTTCCGGGTTCTTTTTCAGGTATGATATAAGAGCATCAGCTGTTGTAATGAAAAGCGACTGACCCGGGTCTTTATGTTCGTATTTGTAAACAGATGTCATGTAGCTGTTCATTGCAACCGGATATGTCCGGTCCATATCGAGAGGGCTGCCATCTTCGTTCATGAGTGATACTTCAAGAAGGTTCCCCAATGAATCCAGTTTATGTCTTGTTCTGATCCCGGAATTATACAGCGGGCTTTTATCATCAAGGGCAAAAGCAGCCATTATTAGTGAATGAATTTCCTTTCCGGTCAGTTTTGTAACTATCAGTTCATTACCAAAGGGATCCAGCTGATAAACATTCATAACAGTTACCGGTCCTTTCGGAAGATTTCCGATACGGACACCTCCGGGATTTACAAGTGCAATATCAGCCCGGGCCGCATCACGCTGGGCATCGGCCATGAGGTAGCCCAGTTGCTCATAAGATGAAAAGTCATCCGTTGCAGTAGCTGCCAGTTCATTAAGCGCACGATTATCATTGAACCGGTCAACAATTGCCCTGACAGACGGCTTCTCCTTCCGTGAATCCCTGATATTTACAAGCTCCATGTTTCGTTGCAAGGAGCCGTCACTCTTTACAGTAAGTCTGATAAGTGTGCCATATTTCAGTTTGTTTTCGGCCTGGGTAATCATGATGCCGTTGTGGATCTGTTCCTTCTCAACCCTTGTATGTGAGTGTCCGCCGATTATAAGGTCGATTCCCGCAGGCATTGTTTCAGCCAGCTTCACATCACTTTCGAAACCGATATGAGTGAGCGCGATGAATATGTCGCCCGAATCCTTAAGCCTCATATACTCGCTTGCTGCCCCGAAAGGATCACGGAAGGCAAAGCCTTTCACGTTGTCGGGATGGGAATCCGGAATTCCGTTCTGATTTAGTTGAAGCAAGCCCAGAAAGGCCAGGCGAAGTCCGTTTGGAAGTGTAATAATCTTATAGGGCGATATTTTGACATTATTAGAACCGGTCACAGACACATTGGCACAGATGAAATCAAAATCAGCTTTATGCGTAAGATTGCTGAATCCCCCAGGCTTTGAATCGAATTCATGATTGCCCACCGCGCTAAGGTTAAAACCGGTTGAATTCATCAGTTCAATAACAGGCAGCCCCTTTTCGGGATACTGGTCATTGACCGGATTCCCCGTCTGATTGTCTCCGGCAGCAACAAGCAGCATATCGGGATAGATCATTCTCAGACTATCTGCGATGAAAGCAAGCTTTGGAAAATTATCCAATGTCGCATGGATGTCGTTCACAGCAAAAATTACTGCCTGCTTTTCGGCTGGTGCCCGGGTGACAGCTTTCCTGCCAGTTGTACATCCTGAAAGAAGCCCGGCAGCAAAGGCAAGCAAAAACAGTCCCCGGAACCACGATCTCTTCCGCTTTTTCACTGTAATAAGAAGAGAGCTTCCTTCTGTCAGTCGTCCTTCGGCATTCACCTCGTTGCCGTATTTGTCCTCGATTACAGGCATGCTTTTGGGAAGTACCTCTCCCTGCTGTACATAGTATTTGAAAACAGCATCCTTTACCCTGGCGCCGTCATGAATTTCAAGGGGAAGGTCATTTACAGTGATGTTCATTCAGAAATATTTTAGAGTTCTCAAAATTAAACAAAATGGAGTTTGCAGGGAATGCTTTTTTGTTGAAAGTAAGTAAGTCAGAAAATTTCCTCTCATACCCTGAGTGCCCCCCGGAATCCCCTTGCACTGTAGTACGACTGGGCGCCGTTATGATAAACGAACACCCGGCCAAACCTGAAATCGCCAAACAGGGCTCCTCCGAGCTTTCTGACGCTGGCAGGTGTCTTCAGCCAGCTCGATGTTTTCGTGTCGAAACTTTCATATAGCTGAAGTTCACGGTATTGTTCTTCAGTCAACAGGTCAATGCCCATATCATCGGCCATATCCATGGCGCTGCCTGCAGGCTTGTTTTCCTTCCTTGAATCAAGAGCTTCGTGATCGTAGCACAAATTTCTGCGGCCTGAAGGACTCTCTGGCGAAAAATCGTAAAACACAAAGCTGCCGGACTCTTCATCCCGGCCGGCAACGTCGGGCTCTCCCCCTGAACTTTCCATTTCATAAAGCGATCGCAGCTTAGCCGGATCAGCATCGATCCTTGCCTGCACCGAAGTCCATTCAATCCCTTCGTGACGCCTCATATTAGCCCTGAAACGTGCGCTTAAAATCCGGATAATCTCATCACGCCTTTCAGGCG